>PUNP01000576.1 GCA_003551785.1 Candidatus Brocadiaceae bacterium
CGTATGCACATGTCTCAGGGCGTATGATTATAACTTACGACAATGTAAAGAGTTATACGATTTGTACTGGCAATCGTTAATTATGCTGTAACCTGTTATTTGATAATTACTTGTGGACATATTACCTGAGACACGTGCATATGCAGAATATCTTTTTCAACTCTCATCATTCCGCTTCCTCTGTTGTCATGTCCCAGCCCAAGTTTTGAAACTTGGGCTATAACTCGTTGCACCACAACGAGAGGAATTCGTGCGACACTGCATCGCCTTGCAAAAAAAACTTTTCTTGCAAATCAATGAGTTATGACACAAAAATTGTCTGAAATTTTGTTTTAGCCGGAATTTCCGCGAAATTCGGTCTAGCCTGAATAATTCACACGAATTCGACCCTTTTTTTGAGGCGGCTTTTACCGACTTACTTGAAAAAAATAAGTTCAGTAATAAATTAAATTTACTATAAAACGGTTTTCTCTCAAACGCAAACTCTTCTCCCCGAAAAAGCGCAATTAAAAAAAGGCAACCAAAAATGGCATTGACTGTAGAACAACCGCACACTGAAGTTTTTCGCCGCCAAGAACAACGGTGGTGGGGCTATCTGCTGCTATGTTTGTATGCTGTTTTTATTTTACTCCTCGTGTTCCTTGCCCATTTCACCCGGCCCGACGGAATAAGCGGCTTTCCGGGACTCGCCCGAGCTCTGGCACTCACTGGTTTCAGCATACTTGCGCTCCAGGTGATTTTGGGCTCACGCCTCAAATTCATAGATCGCCCCTGGGGGCTGGATAAAATTATGAGGTTCCACAAGTGGGCAGGCTCGGCGGCCTTTGCACTTCTGCTTTTGCATCCCCTTATGCTTCTGATCGCTTATACGCATGAAATGGGGTTGGATCTGAACACTGCATCCAGCATGCTGGGGGGAGTTTACAGCGGCATAATAACCTTGCTCCTGCTTTTTCTCGTAGTATTCTTCGCGCTTTTTATCCGAAAACTCGGTCTGAACTATCAACATTGGCGGAACAAACACAAATTCTCAACCATCGCAGTAGTGATCCTGGGATTCATCCATGGAGTGAGGGTGGGGCCGGCAATGCCGGGATTGATGTCGGCTTACTTCTGGGGACTGTTTATTGCTGTCATCGGCATTTACTTGTTTCGAAACATATACATGGTTTTCTTTGGGCGAAGTCGCTGGGAGGTGGCATCAGTAACGTCTGAAACTCATGACACCTATACCTTGGCCCTGCAACCGCTGGAATCGGATATCCCGTTCTATAGGCCGGGACAGTTCATCTTTCTCCGGCTCAACCGTCCGGGGCGAGCCAGCGAGGAACATCCATTTACCATCTCCTCATCGCCATCAGCCGCCCCGCTGTTAACGGTCACAATCAAGGAGTCCGGCGATTTCACCAATACCATTTCCCAAACTCGCCCTGGGGACACGGCCCTTATTGACGGCCCGTTCGGCCGTTTCAGTTATCAGCACGACTCTCCGGAAAGCTTCATCTTTATTGCCGGCGGAGTAGGTATCACGCCGATATTGAGCATGGTGCGCTATCTGCGCGACACACACGACAAACGCCAGGCAATAGTTTTCTGCGCCAATCGAACTGAAAAAGATATAATCCGAAGAAGCGAACTCGACGCAATGCCGGAAAACATAACCGTTTATCATGCCCTGCAGTATCAACCCGACGGCTGGGATGGATATACAGGCTATCTTAACGGCGAGATAATAAAAGAGGGTACGGCAGATTGCCTGACAACCGCCCACATATACCTATGCGGACCGCCGCCGATGATGGATGCGCTTACCAAAGAACTAAGAGCCCTCGAAGTGCCGGCCGGACGAATCCATTCTGAACGTTTTTCGCTTTAACGGTTCTTCCAAGTAAGCTCCTTCGATATGCTTTTACTGCTGCTTACTTTACAAAAAACTTCGCTGTCAAGAACAGCACGCGCCGCCCAGCGCCGCAATCCAAAGCGATTCGGCTCTCGTTTATTCATCCTCTCAAGATAGCGGTGAAAAAATTATAAAAAATTTCACTGACAAATCCTGTTTGACTTTAAAAAAAAGAAAAGCTTTCCGAGGGTTTTTTGCTTTTTCGACGTTTCACGTTTATAAGGGAATAAAAGTAAACTAGCCTGATTAATTCATGAATTTCGTCACGAGAGGAGCCAGTGCGCGTGAGATCGACAACTTACAGCCGTAAACCAGGCGCTGGCGTACTGACGTACGTCAAGATCGGTGGCGGCCGCAAGTTGTTGAGATTGCGCGCAATGGCGCCTCGCAGTAGATGGCTCATGAATTATTCAGGCTAGGCCCTGTTATGACGGGGTCCAACTAAGTAACCGCAAAATGAGGTATGTTATTATGAACATGAATCAACGAGCAAACAGTGTTATGACCAGTTCTCGGAAAATGATCGGGAAAAGAAGAATGATGAAAGTTGCCGGATTGTCGGTTCTGGCGGCGGCGGGTATCGGTTTTTCGCTTAATGTTGAAGCCGCAGACTGTAGGACTGGCGGTGGATCGGAAGGCCGGGAGAAACCGGATCATGTCGCGGCACGCGGCATTGAAGGCGCTGAAGAGAAAGGGGCTCACTGGAAGGAAAACTGCCCCCTGCGCGGCATTGATGATGCCGTTGGAAGCGCCCTTGATTCGCTTGACTCCGCCCGGGCAGCTCTTAAAGATGACGATGCAGAAAATGCATCGGAAGAAATTGATGCCGCCATCGAACGCCTTGAGGGGGTTAAGGAAAAGGTCGCCGAACACTGTCCGGCTAAAGCTGACGCCAGGCCGGTGAACACCAAGTGCCCGATGATGGGCTCTGATATAGAGCCTGACGAGGTGTCCGATGATCTAAAACTCACCTTTCAAGGCGAGACGGTAGGTTTCTGCTGCCCTCCCTGTCTCGGAGCATGGGAGAATCTATCCGATGAAGAAAAGGCTGAGAAACTGGGAAAGGCCCGTGAAAATCCGAAGGGACGCGGGCACGGAGGTCATGAGTCAGATCACGATCATGGAGATCATGAGCCGGATCACGGACAGGGTTCCTGCCATTGATGCCTTTTTCTCATGATCAAGTTATCCGCGGAGGATGTATCATGACCTTGATACATCCCCTCCTTGTGCCTTAAGTTTGGGTGTTCGGAAAGAGCACAGGTCGAAACACATGCATAAATTCAGAAAACCTTACCCGGTGTGCTCAAACAGCGCATTTTTCGGGAAAATGAAAGTGGTACCATCAGTGCTTGATGTAGCACGGGACCGTTCCGAAGGAAGGAAAGCTGTTCGCGGTGCAG
>PUNP01000573.1 GCA_003551785.1 Candidatus Brocadiaceae bacterium
CCGTTTGAATATACCGTATCGAAGGTGTATCATACAAACGCATTTTGGAACAAATAGTCTTCAAACAAAGGGAACGTGGAGAGGCCCAAAAATGAAAAATTTCGGAGAGAAAGTCAGTTTCATCTGGTCTGTCGCTGACCTGCTGCGCGGCCCCTACCGGCCTAACCAATACAAAAATGTAATGCTTCCTTTGACCGTTTTGCGTCGCCTCGATTGCGTGCTCCAGCCAACCAAAGACAAGGTGCTGGAGCGGAAAAAACGACTTGAAGGTAGCAAACTGAAGGATATCGAGCCCGTCCTCTGCCGCTTGACCGGTGTGCCGTTCTGCAATACCAGCCAGTTCACATTTGAAAAACTCAAAGGCGATCCAAACAACATTGCCGCTAACCTTACCAATTACATCAAAGGCTTCTCCTCCAGCGCTCGCGAAATAATCGAAAATTTCGGGTTTGAAGATCAGATAGCCAAACTGGACAAATCCGACCGGCTCTACCTCATCGTATCCCGCTTCTGCGAGATCGACCTTCACCCCGACAGTGTTTCGAACATCGAGATGGGCTATATTTTTGAAGAACTCATACGCCGCTTCAACGAGGCATCGAACGAAGAAGCCGGCGACCATTTCACCCCGCGAGAAGTCATCACACTTATGGTCCACCTCCTGTTCAGCCCCGACAGCGATATACTCACTACTAAAGGCATCGTCAAAACACTCTACGACCCGGCCTGCGGAACGGGCGGTATGCTTTCGGTCTCCGAAAGATACTTGCGAGAACATAACCCCGACGCTTATCTGGAAGTGTTCGGGCAGGACTACAATGAGCAGTCCTACGCCATATGCGGCTCGGATATGATGATCAAAGGACAGAACATCGAACATATAGCCTGTGACGATATCTTTACAGACGACAGTTTCCCGGACAAAAACTTCGATTACATGCTGGCCAATCCACCTTTCGGCGTGGAATGGAAGCCGCAGGCGGACGATATCAAGCGCGAGCACGAGCAGCGCGGGTTCGAAGGACGTTTCGGGGCAGGACTGCCGCGTATCAACGACGGATCGCTGCTGTTCCTTCAGCATATGATCAGCAAGATGAAAACCCCGGATCAGGGCGGAACGCGCCTGGCCATCGTGTTCAACGGCTCGCCGCTCTTCACCGGCGGCGCGGGCTCGGGCGAGAGCGAAATACGTCGCTGGATCATCGAGAACGACTGGCTCGAAGCCATCGTCGCCCTGCCCGATCAGCTTTTTTACAATACCGGTATTCACACCTACCTGTGGGTAGTCACCAACCGGAAACAGCCGCACCGCAGGGGCAAGATACAGCTTGTTGACGCGACAAGCTTTTACAAAAAAATGCGCAAATCGCTCGGGAATAAACGCAACGAGATCGGCGGGGAGCAGTGCGAAGAAATCATGCGTATTTACGGCATGATGGATGATGAATGCGAAGCAGGCAGCGAAGAAATCCGGGTTTTCGACAACGAGGATTTCGGCTACCGCCGCATCACTGTGGAACGTCCGCTTCGGTTGAATTTCCAGGCCACACCAGAACGTATCGAACGCCTGAAAGAAGAAAAGGCGTTTCTGAATCTTGCAAAAAGCAAAAAAAGAAAACCGGACGCCAAGGAGCAGGAGATCAAAGACGGAAAAGAAAAACAACGTCAGTTGTTGGAGATAGTTGCTTCGCTCGATCCCGACAGAGTGTATAAGAACCGTGATGAGTTCGAAGCGGAGTTAAAAAGTGCCTTTGAATCCGCCCGCATGAAAGTGCGCGCGCCGCTCAGGAAGGCTATTCTTTCGGCCTTGAGCGAACCGGACGATACCGCTGAAGTCTGCACCGACTCCAAAGGCCGCCCGGAGCCGGACCCCGAGCTGCGCGATTACGAGAACGTGCCGATGAAGGAAGATATCGACGAGTACATGGAACGTGAGGTGCTGCCGCATGTGCCGGACGCCTGGGTGGACGACTCAAAAACGAAGGTCGGCTACGAGATCAATTTCAACCGCTACTTTTACGAATACACACCGCCGCGGCCGCTTGAAGAGATCGAGGCCGACCTGAAGAAGATTGAGGATGAAATCGCCCAGGCAATTCTGTAGGGGCGAAACATCTTTCGCCCCTACGGTGTCGTTTGAGGTGATTAACGAATGGAAAAACAAAAATATCCAGAATATAAAGACTCCGGCATTGAATGGCTGGGAGAGGTGCCGGAGCATTGGGAGATCGATCGGCTTAAATGGGTTCTTTCCAGTTTGGAAAGTGGACAAAGAGAGAGTGGCATAGATTGGGAAACAGATCACCTTAGCATTGGCGGAGAGCATATAGGATGGCAAGGTGAGTGGCTACTCAATACCCCTCGTTATCTTTCCGATAATTACTATAATGAAATGAAAAAAGGATGGATTCTTGAGGGTGATGTGCTGCTTGTAAAGGACGGAGCCACTATTGGGAAAACAGCTCTCGCTTGTGATAAATACCCGCAAAATTCGGCAGTGAATGAACATGTCTTTATTTTGCGCCCTTCTCCTGCTTGTGATTCTGCTTTTC
Organism: Candidatus Brocadiaceae bacterium; assembly: GCA_003551785.1. Next base: position 2,553 of record PUNP01000573.1, read on the forward strand.
TGTTCTATTTTATTCAATCAAAGCCTGGACAGGAACAGATATTATTAGAAATACGTGGGGCAGCCCAACCAGGTTTGAACACGCATTTTATAGATGTCCTTATGTTTTCTCAACCAAAATTAAACGAACAAGGCGCCATCGCCGCCTACCTCGACCGCGAGACGGCGCGGATCGACGGGTTGATCGAAAAGAAGCAGCGGCAGATCGAACTGCTCAAGGAAAAGCGCACCGCGCTCATCAGCCATACCGTCACCAAAGGACTCGACCTTGACGCCCCGATGAAAGACTCCGGCATTGAATGGCTGGGAGAGGTGCCGGAGGAGTGGGAGGTAAAAAGGCTGAAATATGGCGTCAATCTCATAAACCAGAAAGTTGATGGTAGTAACTCTAATCTCCCTTACACAGGTCTCGAACACATAGAATCTTGGACGGGAAAACGAGTGAAATCCAATGAGAACACAAACGAGGGCCAAGCGAACCTTTATCAGCAAGGAGACGTACTATTTGGGAAGCTACGCCCCTATCTGGCGAAAGCCTACGCGGCCAGAGAAGATGGCTTATGTACGGGTGAATTGCTTGTACTTCGTCCAATTTCATTACTCCAGCACTTTTTACTAAAATTATTTATTAACTCCTACTTTCATTTCAATTGTCAATTCATCTACTTATGGAGCAAAAATGCCGCGCTCAAATTGGGAGTTTATTGGTAATGTACCCGTTTTGGAACCACCACTCAAGGAACAACGCGCCA
>PUNP01000294.1 GCA_003551785.1 Candidatus Brocadiaceae bacterium
CGACCCGTATGAGTGCCAAAGCATATTCGGAGAACCGAGTATGCAAAGCAGAGCTTCGGAGTTGGTAGGACGCCTCAGAAAACGGCAGGCCGAGACGGGCGATATCATCGAATGTTCTAAAACCTGAATATGCATCCCCCCCTTTCACCTTTATAATTTACATACAGAACAATGACAAAACTATTGACGGAACAATTTATAGAACTTGCCGAACCACAACACAGGGAATATTTCGCGAATGCTTTATCAAAAATAAAAAATTCCGCTGACTGGGCGAATGCTCAACTGTCGTTTCTCAATTATATTGACAATTATTTGAATATAGAAATCGGCAAACCACTGGACGCTAATATCGGACAGCACGAAGCCGGCGGGCAGTTCCGTATCGCTTTTCCGCATCTGGCGGTCAGGAAAGATGAAGCCGGCGTTCGTGATTATATGCACGAGTTGATGAAGACACGGAAGGCATGGACGGATGAGAATTTTTACCATGGCTTTCCCGACTGTGCCGAGGTTCACCATGAGATCGAAACGTACTTGTATTTTCAAATGCCGCTGTTATACTGGCAACTGCCCGGTCATGATATCGCCCTGCAATCCATTACTGATGTTGCGCATCATACTGGCAATTGGGCTTCCGGAGTCCCAGACTGGTATGACTGGGAAAATCATGGCTTTGTCAGCACATGGCTCGGGACGGAAAAGGTGAGGGATTATCCACCCTATGACTACCAGGAAGCCAATCATTTCCGGTTTATCGATGTCGCGATGGCAGCTTATCTCGGACTCGCTCAGGGGAAGTATATGGAACTGATCTGCGATTATGCCGACACATGGTGTGACCATATTGAAACGTGTGCATCAAATAGGCTTCCGATCCGCTGCTCCATTTTACCGCCTCATGTAAAAGATGCAGGTGAAATGGGATTCTCCGGCAGCAGGAAGGATAATGCTGATGATTATAAGGTGTTTTACAATACCGTACATGAGGCCACCGCTTATGATGTCGCAGCCGCTTTATTGGACATATATAAGGTTTCCGGAGAGATCCGATATCTTAATGCCGCCCGATTGATCATCGACCAATTTTTCAAAAACGGAGAAGAAGGACGCCCGGCCAGATCCTGCCGAAACGGGGTATGGGAAAACGGAATTCAAAAGGATCCAAGTGATAGAAAAGGATTGGATGCAGCTGTCGATGTTGAAAGTCTTAATGAATTACTTGAATTACATGTCCCTTTGCAGATGCAAATCGCGAGTCTGGCCTTGAAATACGACATGACCACTGGGCAGGAATACTACCGAAAACCGATACTTGATTGGGCGGAAAGCATTGATGAAGAAAGTAATTACTTCGACCAGATGATGAGCAGCGTCCTGATCGCTGCTCATCATTATACGGGATACCCTTCCTACCTGACGCGCGCCTATGCAATGGCCTTGCGCCTGGCTGCCGTGGTTGAACATGTTGACGGCTTTCACCAATGCAATTGGCGAGGAAACCGCCAGGGAACGAAACAATTGATGAATTTGCTGTATCAACCCCTCATAGGCGGATCCGAATGGGGCGTTAGAGGAAATCTCCTGGATCGCCGATATGAGCACCGGACGGGCAGGGCCGAAGGGCTGCCTTCCGGTGTGGTGTTTCGTTCATGGAAAAATGATAATAATCATAACTGCTTCGAAGCCGTAAATACTACCGATCAGCCTAAAGCCTGGAGCCTTTATCATCTACCTGAAAGACGGAATCAGATATGCCCGGCAAAAGTTGAAGATAATGGGGTACATATTCAACTCGCAGCAAGTGAGAAATTGAAGGACTCGTTCGATTTTTAAGGAGATTTTATATGAGCATGAAAAATGAAGACAAACATAATATGAACCAAACTAATAATGTTTTTACGCCGTTTGAAATACCGTCGCTGCCGGATATTCCCGAAAGCAGATTCTCGATTGTTGACTTTGGTGCTGTGGAAAACGGGAGTACCCTGAATACTCAAGCCATCGCCGCTGCCATTGAGGCTGCTCATGGATCTGGCGGGGGACGTGTGGTGGTGCCAGCCGGCGCCTGGCTGACCGGGCCGATCCACCTCCGGAGCCGGATCGAGCTTCACCTTGAAGAAGGCACCGAGCTGAGGTTCAGCCAGAATCCGGACGACTATCTGCCAGTTGTCCTTATCCAGCGGGGAGGCATCTGGTGTCACAACTACTCACCTTTTATTTACGCACGCGATGCCCATGATGTTGCCGTGACAGGGAGCGGGACACTCAACGGGCAGGGGGAGTCCTGGTGGCCGTGGAAAAAGGCCCAGCCGGGTATGGTTGACCTTTTTCAGGCCAATGCCGACCGGCGTCCGGTCAAGAAGCGAGTGTACGGAACACCCGAAGCCGGTGTGCGGCCGCCGTTTTTCCAAGCCATTGAATGCCGTAATGTGCTGATCGACGGCGTGACATTCCGCAACAGCCCCTCATGGACCATTCATCCGGTCTGCTGTGAGAACCTCCTATGCCGGCATGTGAAGGTTTTAAATCCTTCACATGCGGCCAATACCGATGGTATAGACCCCGATTCATGCCGCAATGTTCTGATTGAGGACTGCCATGTCGATACCGGTGATGACGGTATCTGTTTGAAATCGGGACGCGATGCCGACGGACGCGAACTGGCTCGTCCCTGTGAGAATGTGCTTATCCGTCGTTGCACGGTCAAAAACGCTCATGGCGGATTTGTTATCGGCAGTGAGATGTCGGGAGGGGTGCGAAACATTATGGTGGAAGACTGCACTTTCGAGGGGACGGACCGCGGAATACGCCTTAAAACACGGCCGGGGCGTGGTGGTTTCATTGAAAACGTCCATGCCGAACGTATCGCCATGAACGATATTCGGTGCGAAGCTGTTATTATTACACTGCATTACGGCAGCGAAAAACTTGATATCGATCATGGCAAAGCCCATGTTCCCAACATCCAAGATGTTCTACTGCGTGATATAGAATGTTCATCGGCGAGAACAGCCGGTGTTTTAAATGGAGTTCCCGGGCATCCAATACGCCATATTTCCCTGCAGAACCTTGATTTGAACGCAGAAGAGAACGGGTTGACCTGCACGAATGTCACCCGAATGAGCATGGAGGGGATCAATGTGAAAATTTGCATATGAGTAGCAATATCTATACTTGCCGTAGAAAGATCAATCAAATCTACCTGATCGGTTATGTTGATCGGACGGAGGCAATGGCACGGATGGTGCAGCTGGCCGCCTCTCAAACGGCTCTTCTTTATAACAGACGCAAAGAC
>PUNP01000001.1 GCA_003551785.1 Candidatus Brocadiaceae bacterium
ATAGTCAATACGGCTATAACAGCCAGACAAAGGGCCATGGCCTGTCCCGATCGTTCATTTGTCATTTTTTTAGGAAATATAATCATCGAAATCGTATCACCCGCCCATAATCGACATTAACTACCGATCTAAAAGATTCTAATTCCAAGGGTTGCCCTTTCGCCGAAACCCTTACCCAAACGCTTAACTCCACGGCTTGTGGCGGATGCCGCTTTCCCCAACCCCGTTCCCATAGATCCTCCCCATTTTCTTCCAGGAAACGGGCCTGGAACCCCAAGACATGCTTACTCACGAGTTCCCAATCACCCTCATTAACACGTTCATTAACATCGATTTGACGCCTGAACATACCATATAATTGCCTTTCATCATCATATTTAACGGTATATTCCATGATAAAAGGCTCTGTTTCACTATTTTCCGAATCGGTGAATAAACGCGGTATTCGGATGATATCAGCAGGTAAAACTCTACCAGGAAAAAAAGACTCCGTTTTTTGCGAAAAGATCACGTCATCCGGAAACTCTACCTGTCCCATCTCCGCGGAAAGGCTAAAACCGTTATCCATCTCGCTCGCCTTACGGTACGGAGCTATCCGGATTAATGCCGCTAAGCGATCAACAGTATTCCACCCTTGCCTGGTCCCGAGCAGCAAATGCTGATGTTCGGCAGCAGTCGACGGGACAGAATAAAGTATATTATAGGCACCGGAAAAGACCACTCCCAACAAAAGTATTCCCACCAATATCTCTATTAAAGTGAATCGATGGGGTAATCCTTTGTCATTCTTCGTCATTGATGGTTCCCTCTTTTATTATTTTGTCCGGAACGGCAAGTAAAGTCTCCAGGACATAATTTTCAGCAAACTGAGTTCGGCCGGGGCGACGCCAGTAAACGCTCACTTTAACACTCTTCAGTCCCGGTTGCAAGCCGTAATCATTGAATTGCCAAAGCCATCGGAAGGCATCATAATTTTCAACATGCAATTTTCTTAGATTATGGTGTTCATCTTTAGGATAGGATTCCGCAGCATACGCTTGCCAATCCTCTAAATTATCCCTGTTCCTGATAATCTCCTGCATTTTACCCTCGGCGAGTAAGGCAGCATTTAATCGAAGATACGTTTGCCCCACCTGCTCAATCCCTGCAATTGAAAACCGAACAAGCAAACTCATCGCCACCGCCAAAACAGCTATAGCAATTAAACTTTCAACAAGCACGGCTGGAGAGTTAAAACGGACGGCTTGAGCATTTTGATTATCAGCATAGAAATCACATAAATGACTAACACCACAGTTTTCACAATCCGGTTTCCTGCTTTTACAGACATTCCTGCCATGCTCACCTATCACTAAAGCAGCTTGGGAATGTTTACCTTTAGGAATAGCTTCACAAAGCTCTTTCTCAATTTTATCCGGATTCCTATCACTCGCAAGGCCCAATCTCAATGACACTCTCTTTACATGTGTATCGACAGGAATGGCATCTTCACTGTAAACATTAGCAAGGACAACATTAGCCGTTTTCCGCCCGACACCGGGCAACGCTGTCAAGCTTTTCATGTCACGTGGCACATCACCATCGAATTTGTCGATCAGAGCGCGACAAACATTCTGCACACTTTTTGTTTTCTGTCTGAAAAAGCCTGTAGGACGCAAGATTTTGTGCAATTGCTCCGCTTCCGCGCTTGCAATATCTTCAATCGAGGGGAATGCCTCCCAAAGCTTGGGCGTAACTTCATTCACTTTGGCATCGGTACATTGAGCGGCAAGAATCGTAGCGATCAGCAGTTGGACAGGGGAATTGTATTTGAGGTGTATATCGGCTTGCGGATACATAACAGCAAGCTTATCAATAATTTTGACGGCCTCTTTTTCTTTTTTCATTATGACGTACTCATTACTGAAAAATCATTCCGGCATATCCTACAACGTAATCACCGCGCCCATGCGGTGAATCAGCGCTTGTAGCTCTCATGACCAGTTCGGCTTTGCCCTCTCCTCTTAACTTTACGGTCTCCATCATAATAGCAGCCGGCAAAGCTCCACACATCGTGATGTTTTTAGAACCACAGACATTTAAAAGACCTATCGAATCGAGTTTCTGCATTTCAGAAATAGCGATCGTATCATTCTCATTGACTACATCTTCGGCCCCTGGCCCTTGTTCATGAGACATATCACTGCTGGCTACGACAAGTGCGTCGTCCAGACTATTGTTTTTCAGGCAATCCGTTATCTGAGTCGCAGTTTGAAGGATATCTATTTTAGAAGCACTCCCACCAACACAAATTGCGGCTATTTCGATATCGGGACGATGATATTGCAAGAAAGGGAGCACAACTTCGCCTGAATGCTCGGGCAGATGCATACGATTTTCTTCTTTCACATAATTAATACCCGATAAAGCATTCGTAAGTTCACTGTGCACCTTTACATCCCCAAAGGGAGTCTGCCAGCTGCTGCCGCCCCACAAAGCTAAAGGCGGGTCGTAATAATTGTGGCTGGGACTCAATATAAGCGCAACTTGTGGTATGGCTGTACGGGCAAAAACTTCGCCGGCCACTTTTCCCGAAAAAACATACCCCGCATGAGGACAAAGAACTCCCTTTGCCTCAATTTTTTCAGGATCCGGAATATCTGGAGAATTCCGTTCTATTTCATTACGTAACTCAAGAGAATCTGCGGGATAGAACTGCCCTGCTACTGCCGGTTTACGTTTCATAAGAAAACCTCCAAAGAAACTACAAGTCTCTTAATCCAATAGGTTTGCCTAATATTTCCGACATAACAACGGCCTTCTGAAGTTCGTTTTTACCCGCCCCTCCGATACTGTCGAAAACGCTTTTAGAAGAACTTAATTGCGGGGAAGTAGAATAGGCAGACACTGCAGGTGCCTTTTTACGGCGTTGTTTTTGGGGTTTCTTCTGAGCAGCCGTCTTCGTTGTTTTTTGCTTTTCCAGTTCTTGCCGCTGTTGGCGTTTTTGCTCCTGCGCCAATCTCTGCTGCCTTTCTCTTTCACGCTTAAGCCGTTCAGCCCCGACATCTGTTTTATGGTATTGCTGTGATTGGCTTTTAGGATAAGGGCTTGATTGTGTGGCCTCACTTTTATTCGTCTGCGCCTGGCCCTTAATCTGCTGCAGAAACTGCTTAATTTCCTCTTGCGGAGCAGAGTAAGAAGAAGACGATGAGCGGGCGGTGCGATGATCAGCTTGCTCTTCACCTGACTCCGTCTTTTCGGCAAATTGTTTAATAAAATAATTAAAAAGCGAGATCAGGCCAAAAATAATTCCGAAAATTATTAAGGTGACCAGTTCTTCCATAATGAGTTCCCCGGTGTAAAATTATATTTCAAAGACATCTTCAATACTATTATACCACACAATCTTTTCAATGGAAAACAGATATTTGCATCTATTAAAGCAGAGGTCAGGAACGCATAGCACGGGCAGCGAGCCCGTGCTATGGGTAACTTCACATCTGTCCACCAACCAAACATTTAGAACTTAGCAAGCGCTTCCACAACCAAATCCCCTACCTCGGAAGTCGAATAACCCATTCGGCCCGCCGATAAACTATCCAGTCTATTTGCCGTCACGTCCATAACAGCATTTTCAATTTTATTCGCCGCCTGACTCTCTCCCAGTTCATCAAGGAGCATAGCGGCGGAACAGATAGCTGCTAATGGATTTATCTTACCCTGGCCGGTATATTTCGGCGCACTGCCACCGATAGGTTCGAACATCGAAACGCCCTCGGGGTTAATATTGCCGCCCGCGGCTATACCCATACCCCCCTGAATCATAGCACCCAGGTCGGTAATGATATCACCGAACATATTCGGCGTGACAATCACATCAAACCATTCAGGATTTTTCACCATCCACATGCACGTAGCATCCACATGTGCATAGTCACGCTCAATATCCGGGTATTCCTCTCCAACTTCATTGAAAACCCGCCACCACAGATCATGCGCATAGGTCAGGACATTGGTTTTCGCGCACAAAGTCAGTTGTTTGCGGTCATTGCGTTTGCGACAGTATTCAAATGCGTAACGAATGCAGCGTTCCACACCGAATCGGGTATTAACCATTTCCTGCACGGCAACTTCGTTCGGTGTGTTTTTGTAAACAAACCCGCCTGTGCCGCAGTACAACCCTTCATTATTTTCGCGCACTACGACGAAATCAATGTCTTCTGGGCCTTTACCGGCAAGAGGACATTCCACACCCGGGTAAAGCTTAACAGGCCGAAGGTTGATATATTGCTGAAGTTCGAAACGCAGACTCAGCAAAAGACCTTTCTCAAGTATGCCCGGCTTGACATCAGGATGGCCGATAGCGCCAAGAAAAATGCAATCGTAATCCCGCAACTCGTCTACAGCCCCTTCCGGCAAAACCTCACCGGTTTTGAGGTAGCGCTCGCCACCGAAATCGTAGGAAGTCGTTTCGTATTCAATCCCCTCCATTTCACATATTGCATCCATCACTTTAAGACCTTCATCTACAACTTCGGGGCCGGTTCCGTCCCCGGGCAATACAGCAATCTTATACATAATAAAATACCTCTTTCTACTACGTTTAAATTGAATTAAAAAGGAGTTTTAAAACCCCGTAACAAATAAATCAATATAAGAATAACAGCCTATATCAAAAATGTCAAATGATAAATTACTCATACTTGTAGAACACCTCCGTATTTTCAGAGAATACGCTCTGAAAATCGTACACATCTTTTTTTGCTTGCAACAGGAAAAGGCAATAATGAGCAGATTCCGCAATTTTAAGTGCAACCGTGTCCTGCCAGGCGCATTTATTTTTGTCCCATTTATTACCTGGTTAAAACCAAGGGTTACCTAATCCCGCCCCGTTGGGACGAAAACATGAACGTGCCCCGAGCGGGCAAAGTCGGTAGTTTAGGTTTCAAACCGAGGGCTTGGCCGAAAAGGTGCAACAGAAGCTGCATAGTCAGACAAGGATGCAATCCATTCGTATAGCACGCATCACTGTGTGTACTGGACGGGCTGGGATGCCTTTCCTACTTTTCGGCCTGTAGCATTTTCGGCCTTTTCGGCAAAGCGCCATCAGGTGAGATCGAATCGGTCGAGATTCATTACTTTGTCCCAGACATTTATAAAATCGTTCAGGAACTTGTCCGAGGAATCGTCAGATCCATAAACTTCAGCCACTGCCCGGAGCTGCGAGTTCGCACCGAATATGAGATCAACCCGAGTGGCGGTCCACTTGAGTTCTCCGGTCGAACGGCCCCGTCCCTCGAACACGTCTTCATCGTCAGATGCAGGCTTCCATTCCGTGCTCATGTCGAGCAAGTTGACAAAGAAGTCGTTAGTAAGCGTCTCTGGTCTACCTGTAAATACACCGTAGTTGGTTTGGCCGAAATTGGTATTCAGAACACGCAATCCGCCAATCAAAACCGTCATTTCGGGAGCGGTCAGAGTCAGAAGCTGTGCACGATCAAGCAGTATTTCCTCGGCCGAAACAGCATATTTGGCTTTCTGATAGTTACGGAACCCGTCGGCGGCCGGTTCAAGAACGTCGAAAGCTTCAATATCAGTTTGTTCTTGTGATGCATCGGTGCGTCCCGGCGTAAAAGGAACGGTCACATCATGGCCGGCAGAGTTCGCGGCATGTTCGACTCCGGCACAGCCACCGAGAACTATGATATCTGCAAGGGAAACTTTTTTATCCCCGGATTGTGATCGGTTAAAGTCTTCCTGGATTTCCTCAAGCGTGTCCAAAACAACTTTGAGCTGCTCGGGCTGATTAACTTCCCAATCCTTTTGCGGTGCGAGGCGTATGCGCGCACCGTTTGCCCCGCCGCGTTTGTCAGAGCCGCGAAACGTGGACGCCGAAGCCCAGGCCGTCGAAACAAGTTGAGACACGGACAGTCCGGAATCCAGAATTGCTTTTTTCAGATCAGCTATATCCTGTTCGTTAATGAGTTCATGATCCACCTCGGGTAACGGATCCTGCCAGATGAGTTCTTCCTCCGGAACTTCCGGACCAAGATAGCGCGAGCGTGGTCCCATATCTCGATGTGTAAGCTTAAACCATGCGCGGGAGAAGGCATCGGCGAATTCCTCCGGATGCTCCAGATAGCGCCGTGCGATCGGTTCATAGTCCGGATCATAGCGAAGGGACAGATCGGCAGTCGTCATCATCGGACGGAATTTTTTTGAGGATCCATGTGCGGCATCCACCATATCTTCTTCATCTACATCCTTCGCCAGCCACTGATATGCACCGGCCGGGCTTTTGACAAGTTCCCATTCATATTTGAAGAGCACTTTCAGGTAGCCCGAATCGAACTGGGTGGGGTTAGGTTTCCATGCGCCTTCTATTCCGCTGCTGATCGTATCACCACCTTTTCCGCTGCGGTAACTGCTTTTCCACCCGAGTCCCTGCTGCTCAATGGGAGCGGCCTCGGGTTCGGGCCCCACATGTGATGCCGGTCCCGCGCCATGGCATTTACCGAAGGTATGGCCACCGGCGACCAGGGCAACAGTCTCTTCATCATTCATCGCCATGCGCGCAAAAGTTTCCCGCACATCCCGGCCGGAAGCGACCGGATCAGGTTCACCGTTGGGCCCTTCCGGATTCACATAAATCAGCCCCATCTGGACCGCTGCGAGGGGGTTCTCCAGGTCCCTGTCGCCGGAATAGCGTTCATCGCCCAGCCATTCATCCTCCGAGCCCCAATAAATATCCTCTTCAGGCTCCCATACATCCTCTCGTCCACCGGCAAACCCGAAGGTCTCCAGTCCCATCGACTCAAGGGCGCAGTTGCCGGCAAGGATCATCAGGTCGGCCCAGGATATCTTGCGACCGTATTTCCGCTTGATCGGCCAAAGAAGTCTTCGGGCCTTGTCAAGATTAACATTGTCGGGCCAACTGTTGAGCGGCGCCAGACGCTGGGACCCCGATCCTGCACCGCCGCGGCCGTCGCCCATGCGGTAGGTGCCGGCGCTGTGCCACGCCATGCGGATAAACAGAGGCCCGTAGTGGCCGTAATCGGCCGGCCACCACTCTTTGGAATCGATCATCAGCGCATAAAGATCCTCTTTAACGGCCTGGAGGTCGAGTTTATTGAACTCTTCAGCGTAATTGAAGGATTCATCCATTGGATTGCTCAGACTGGAATGCTGGTGAAGGATCCTGAGATTCAACTGTTTTGGCCACCAGTCCTTGTTCGACGTACCTTCGCCTGCAACGGATTTGCCTGTCATTCCGGTAACCGGACATTTTCTTTCTTCGCTCATTTTCTGCCCCTTTTATATAGAAGTTTAACTGTAAATCCTCTATGAACAACGTCCCCGCGGAAGCGTAGCATTCGCGATGATAATATGCGAAAGTGATGCGCGTTTTCCCGGCAACGGCAAACGGAGATAACAATCTTACGCAGTTTTAACAATAATGTTTATTACTATTGTACAATATTCACTTGTGACATGTCAATCCAATAAACGTTTTTGGTCAATATGCGCACGTCGACACTTCTCTCGACGCCCGGTGCATAGAATGCTCTGCTGCATTTACCCGCAGGACGAATTCGATAATTCTCTATTTAATCCTTCCGTTGCTAAGGCACACACTGCCGGAACAGAGCCTTTCGGCAAACTCCTTTTCATGCGATACGAGGACGAAAGATAAAGGCTGTGCTTCCAGTATCGAGGCAATCCTTTCCCGCACATCTTCATCCAGACCGGCCGTCGGTTCGTCCAGAAGCAGCACTTCCGGCTCCATCGCCAGCACTGTCGCCAGCGATACAAGGCGCTTCTCTCCACCCGAAAGCCTGTAAGTAATCCTGTCCTCATACCCCCCCAAACCCAGCATATCCAGCGTACTGCGCGCAATATCGGCCGATTCACGGCTCGAGTGCCCCAAGTTACGCGGCCCAAAGGCCACATCCTCCAGAACCGTCGCACAGAAAAGTTGATCCTCGGGGTCCTGAAACACCAGCCCCGCACGCCGGCGCACCTCGAGAAAATCACTCTCCTTTTCCCGTGGGGCGCCGAACGCTTCAATACGGCCCCTGGCGGGCTTCAAAAGCCCAATAAGCAGATGAAGGAACGTGGTCTTTCCGCTACCGTTAGCTCCATCAAACATAAGCCGGTCGCCGGGACGGAGCACAAAATCCGCATTCTTAATCAGCATACCATCCGAGCCATCTTCGTATGAAAAACACATTCCCGTGGTCTTTATCAGCGGCTCTACCATATCCATTCAAATCCTGCTATAAGCGAAAAAATGAGCAAACAACCAACACAAAACACCGCATCTCTCCCGGCGGACAACCGGTGATGCGGGCGCACGTCCGGAAACGTGCCGTCAAACCCCCGGCACTTCATCGCCGCCAGCACCCGCTCGGAACGGTTAAGGCTGCTGATGAGCAGCATCCCGACAAGACGCCCGAAAGTTCGGCACGTATGCATATTGAAAGCCGGCCGAAAACACCTGGAGCGCATGCCGCGCCTGAGCCGGGCATACTGATGATGCAGCACGTCGATATAGCGAACGGTAAATACCAGCAGAAGAATGAGTGTTCGGGGCGCGCCCAGCCGCTGCAGCGCATGGCCCAGCACGGGTACTTCCATTGTGCTTATCAATGGAGTGATGATCAGCACAATCGCATTAGCACGCAGCGCAATGCTTGCGGCCCGGGCCAGACCATCAAGACTCACAGGCAGCGGGCCGAAGGATACAGTTTGCCCGCCCATAGTCAGGGCAAACGTAACGATTAGCATGGCAATGAACACATTAAGCGCCGTCAAACGTTTTATCAAAGGAACTGCGGGGAGTCTTGTCGCCACGCAAAGGATGAGGCCGAAAACCAGCCCCGCCGCCGATGCCTGGGGCCGCGACACTACCGCCAGCATCAGGGATATCAATACCGCTGCAATCAGCCTGAACACGGGATCCGTGCGGTGTATAAAAGTATCTCCTGTAAATGTTTCGCATACCATCTAAACACCTCATCACAACAGGTTCGCAGTGGACGCCTTCAGGCGTCCGGAAATAGCCTCTGAAGAGGCTCAGTACGAGCCTTTGACTATCAATTTAAAACCACCGTCCTGCGGCGTTTTCGTTACGTATAGTGGCTTGGCCGAAAAGGCCGCAGGCGGAATGTATGACAGGCATCTTGCCTGTCCAGGCGCACGCAGGGATGCGTGCTATACGATAGACAGGCATTTTTGTTTATGTTGCACCTTTTCGGCCAAGCCCCTAGACTATTGAGAAAATCTCCGGTTTCACTTTTATTAAGAACCCGACGGCTGCGGCCGTCACCACCCCTTCCACTGCGGCCACCGGCAGATGCAGGAGCACAAGCAGCCCCGCCACAGGTAAAAATTCACGTCCGGAAACTGCCAGTGCGCCACCGCCCATCAGCGCCACCAGCAGGATACCCAGTACCCCCGCGGCACCCCCCCGTAACATCGCTGCTTTATGACTTTTCTGTGTTATCCTTCTGCCGAAAAGACTTCCGCATACGACGGCCGGCAGTGCCATAATAAGGGTATTGACGCCCAGAGTAGTGATCCCCCCGTGTCCGAGCAATACAGAATGCAGCAGCAAACCGGTGAGCAGCACTGGAAAAGATTTCCATCCCAGCACAATTCCGATCAGGCCGGTGAGCAGCAGGTGTGCACTTGCTCCTCCAGCCGGCACATGAATGAGGGAGCTGACGAAAAAAGCGGCACCCAGAAGCGCCGCCTCCGGAACATCCTCCCCGCGCAGCCCGCGTAAGCCCAACCCGACTCCAAGGCAGCAGGCAGCAGTCCCTCCGGCAAGAACAGGCCATAAAAGTATGCCGTCGGCAATATGCACTATCAGACCCTCTTTTTCATTCCTAAAACAAACAATACGGCCGCACCGCCTATAAGGCACCCGGCGATAAACACGGCGGCGTTTTGCCGGAAATCGATCAGATGTCCACGAGCTTCGTCATGGTCATGTGTTTCTCCCGTATGACGACCGTGATCATGGGAATGCCCGTGTGCATGTGCGTGCGTGTGTACTTCTTTTGCGTGATGCCCGTGTAAAGCCCGGCAGTGTTCACAATCAGCGGTCTGGGGAGAACCTTTATCGGATGAAAGAAGCAGCGTTGCGGTGCGGCTGACGGCATCGTATTCTTCCCCGTCAAGATCACCAGCTTCGTCTCCTCTCAGGTTGGCTTTCACCAGCCACTGGCCGCCCGAAGGTATATTGAAGCCGACAACTCCATCCTGCTCAGAACGCGTGCTCAGTTCCGTCCCGTCCGTTCCGTAAAGACTTACGGCGGCATTGGGAGCCGGCTGTCCGTCGAGCAGAATCTGAAATTCCGCATATCCTCCCTTAAATCCTCGCAGATCATTATTGGGCACGATCTCGACGGCCTTTTCCACCGGCTGCCGGGTTCCGGAATGTGCAGGTACATCATGAACGGTTTTGGCCGTCTGGATGCTGAGCGTAATGGGGCCGTCGGCAGGGGCAAAGGTTGATGGACGGCGAACGGCCCAGAATACATATTGACCGTTTGAAGGTGGAACGTATGAGCCGGTAAGCCTTTTTTCATCCGGTTCAAGCTCAAGTTCCTCAACCTCACCGTCGGGTCTGCGCACGTATAATGCGTAAGCGTCACTGTCGATAGCATCCAGGTCATCGGGAAAATGCCCCCAGTAAAGACTCACATCGAAATCAGCCCCATCCGCAGCCACATTTGATTCACCGACCTCGATCCAAACCTCATGACCGTAAGAAACAGAGTAAGAAAACACAAACAGGACAAATACAATACCAGTACAACATCTTATCATTTTCATGCCGCTCATAGCCCTCTCCGTAAATAATTATTCACACGCCTTCTCCTTAGTGTTTTTTAGTGTATTGATATAATAGAAAAGCGCTGCTATAAAGAGGAAAAGACCGGCGCCCAGCAGCCCTCCCACCCACCTTGGCAGTTGTCCGGCAGCGTCTTCGGAGTTTGCCTCCCATACCGCTCTGTGTCCCATGCCATCATTGGAAACAATACGGACGGGGGAATGACCTGCATCAAAATGAAACAGCCCTTGTTCGTCAGTTGTACCCGAAACAATTTCCTCGCCTTTTGCATCGTAAAGTTTTACCCCCGCACCTACAGAGGGGCCGCCGTCGTCATATCCTACGTAAACAGCGCCACCCTCCACCGGCGTAATCAGCATACGATGGGCTAACACTGTTGAGGGAACATATACCAGCAATACTAAGCAAAAGGCGACTATCAGGGGTGATTTGATTTGTGTAACCATAGAGACATTTTATCAATATGGCACAATACTGTCAAACGTAACACTTAGCTATAGACTGTTGCAAGCAAGGGCGAGGCCGGTATCAGTTTTGAAGAGTTTTTCCAGCATTCTCGATTTTTCCTTTCCCTCGACCCGGGGATATTCGGCGCGGAAGTTGACCAGCCAGTCCGCATCCCATACCACCCGGAATTCCGGTGTTTCCTCTTGCATCCCGCTATGATGGTGAGCCACTATATTGCAGATATGCGCTATATCGGCCTCACTGAAACCCAAATCTTCCAATATTCTTCGGGCGACAGGCGGGCCTTCGCGCTCCTGGCAGGCGGGGGCGGACGAGTTGTATTTTTTCTCCGCCTCCTTGATCCCGATATCATGGAGCAGCGCAGCGGCAAGTGTTACCCGGGGCGAGGTATTTTCACCGTGCAGAATTTTTTCGGCGTTTTCCAGTACCTGGATAGCATGCGAAATACGCTTGCGGTCGCCATCGAGTTCCCTTTTCACCGCAGCAATGATTTTTCCGGTTACCGACTCCATTTTATCCGATTGCGCCTTTTCCTTCACGGTCTTCGGATCGAAATCGAGACACTCTCTGGCGTACTGGCACCACTGAGCACAGCCCATGCTCACGGCGGGGTTGATGACCCGCATGCCACAGTCCGGGCATCGCCGGAAACCATCGGTCTTAAAGAACTCGACGGTGCACCCGCACCCGCCGCATTCCACCTCAGACACATCCTCCGGCGTCCAGTAACGCGTATCCTGTCCGGGACATTTTTGCATTATATCGCACCTTATTAATCCGTATCCATCTGCTCACTGGCAGCCGGCAGACTCTTTTCCACGTCCAGCCCCTCTGGCACTTCTTCATGCATCCCCTTCTTGAACTGGTTCAAGCTTTGCCCGAGTGAGCGCATCACTTCGGGAATTCTCTTACCGAAAAGAAGCAAAGCGATGATCAGAACTATAATCCATTCACTTCCACCCGGCAATCCCGGTATTATTGCTATCATAATAACCTCCTGAAAAATTTCTTGCGTATATCGACTAACCCCTTACTTAGCGTTATCCGCTTCTGTGCCCCTGCCCCTTTAAGGGAGCACGTGGATATTCATTACCATCGTGGGCGGATGCGGCTCGCAGATCAGGCGATACAGGCCCGGGCTCTCGGCAATAAACTCCACCGTTTTCAACTCTCCTCTTTCCACGGTGAACCGGATTTCTTCTCCGTCCGGATTTTCCACTATATTTCCGTCCGGCCCTTTCAGCACGTTCATATGGTGTGATCCTCGTACCCCGAAGACTTCCAGCGTGATATGTTCGCCACGATAGGCGATGGCTTCCTGGGGGACGAACATGTAGCTGCCGATACGCCACTCGTCTTCCGCGGTCATGAACAGGTAATACCCGCCTTTACCGGCGCGCTCAAACGGGTCGTCGCCGGAACCGAAATATTCGGGCCAGGCGTCGATCGTTTCCTGCGGGAACGGGTCCTGCCCGGTGGAGCGGCGGGCATCCATTTCCGTGGCCTGAATGTAAATCGTACGCTGTTCACCGGAACGATCCGGCAGGGCTTCGTAACGTCCCTGGCGTTCGCCCGGGCATCCGCTCGAAATAAGGCTTATACCAACAACAGCTAACATCCCCAACGCATATTTAAGACTTCCTTCAAACACACCCCTTCGGCATTCATGTAAACTCATGCATTCTTCTCCTATTCAAAATTTCACACTCGCAAACAGAACAGATATCGCCTTCTTTCCCTACCGTTAGATCATGTTATGAAGTTTATATCGATATGTCAAATCGAATAGCATATCTTTCTTCCACCAGGTATAACGGCTTTATGCCGAAAGTAAGGTCTGTGTTATAAAAATGGCTCTCCTTCATCTTTGCGGATAGAATGGCGATGGGAACCTTTCTGCGTCTGCAAGTCTCGTTCAATTTTCTTTTGGCGCTCAATCGGATGTAGGGGCGAATGGCTGTTCGCCCCGGAACGATCATGTGCAAAATTTCGCCGCCAGGGCGACCCGCCGGTCGCCCCTACAACAGCTTATATCCCAGTGAAAATGCCCTGTCGAAGTGTCAAAAACATTAAAATGAAAGTGAAAACCTCATGCTCGTCTTTTTTAATTCTTCGGTGCTGAACAGTATCTTGTAATCGTCAATACCCAATGATGCAGCAAACTGACGGGCAGTTTTTTCAACGGCTGGCCTTGTTCTGCCGTGAATCATCCCGTACAGGTTATACGGCCACTCGGGATATGCTCTGCGCCGATAGCAGTGACTGACCTGATCCATCCCCGCCAGGGCCGTTCCGGCCTGTTCGATCCGTTTTGCCTCCACCCGACAAACGAGCATACCGTTGGCCTTATACCCCGTCTGCCGATGGTGCAAAACAGCACCTACACGACGCAACATTCCCCGTTCTTTCAAGTTCCGCAGGCTTTGAAGCACTTCGTCTCTGCTGCATCCGACTCGCTCGGCTATACAACCATAGGGATCGGGTACCAGAGGCATGTCCCCTTCCAGCTCCCTGATGATCTTTTTATCCGTACAGGAAAGTTGTTTAATCATTTTTAGCATCCTCAAGCCGAAAGAATACTTTTAACTTATAGCGTTGTTCAGCAGGAAGATCGAAGACCTTCTCAACGGCGTCTGAGTGATTGAGGGAATTCAGCAGACTCTGTTTCTCCTCTATATTCCTGAATGTGAACGTGAACCACAGGTTCAGTTCATCATCCCGGCGATAGCAGTGCGTCACACCGGGGTGCGAGCATATCATCCCGGCAATGTCATAAAAAACCTTTTCTTCGGGAATCTTTACTGCCACAAGAGTACTTTCATACCCCATTTTCTTGCTGTCGAACACGCCGCCGATCCTGCGGATATATCCGTTCTCTTTCAATGCTTTCAACCGGTCTAACACCTCGAATTCCGTTATTCCGAGCTGAGTCCCTATTTGACGGAAGGGATGCGGCGTGACAGGCAGACCCTGCTGAGCGAAGTCGAGCAATTTTTTGTCGGTATGGTCCAATTGGGCTTGCATTGTATATGTTCTCCGAATTTCTTCGATATCCTGCCTGTCATATGTACCGCACGCTCCCCTGCGTGCGACCTGGACAGGCAAGATGCCTGTCATACATTAACGGTCAATTGAGCAGTGCCGGATATATCGCAAATTTTCATACGAACTGCGGGAGGCACCAGGGGTCCTGTGCGAGGTAATTTCCGTCGCTGTAAAAGAAGGCGCGCGCCCGGCATCCGCCGCAAATAT
>PUNP01000257.1 GCA_003551785.1 Candidatus Brocadiaceae bacterium
CCATACTGACCGAACTCCAGTTCCAGCCGGCTTGCATCATACGGCCAGTGAAAAGGTTTGATTTGATCATCGGATGCAATAAAATCACCGTTTATATAAAGGGAGGCCCGCCCGAGCTCGACTTTCAGCTCAACATGTTCCCACTTACCCGTTGGAGTTCTCTCGCCTCGAAGTTCTTCCAGATTAAGCTCCGCCGTCTTCTCTACCGGCGGAATGAAATAAACCGGAAGAAAAATCCCTGCATTGTTTCTTTGTCCACTACAGAGGGCAACCAACAGGTTTTTCTCATCGGGCAAAAGATATTCCGGCCCGATATTAACGGAGAAGGGGGCGTTCCAGAGATCGCTGACTGTCTTGCCCGTTGACTCTTCCGACTGCTCCCCCACCAATTCACCATTAACATAGACCCACACCTGTTCATCGACGGCCTCGAAGTGAAGTTCGTGTTCCATACCGGCAAATTTTTCAGGAACGAAAAAACGGGTTTTATACCACCCATAACCGAGGTAATCCCCGACGTGGGTTTCTCCCCAGAAGGAGGGGACTCTGATACGGTCCCACCCCTCGGCGTTTTCGCCTTTATTCCAATTTTTCTCCAAACCATTTCCGTCGGGGTCGGTTCGGAAATACCACGGCTGAGAGAATCCAAGCGTTTGTGTTCGCAGGGAAACAAGGTCTCCGAGGATAAATTCTTCCGGGCGTTCATCTTCCGGTCTTTCATCCTTGATCCAGAAAGAAAGCGTCCAGCTTTCACCAACATCCACCGGTTCAAGCGATCGCACTACGGATAATTCTTTCAGACGTACGGAGCCAGCAGTTTCACCCTCCACGCCTTCCTGAACGACTTCCGGAAACGGAAGTCTATGGCCGTGCCTCAGCAGTTGTGCCATATGACCGTGACCGGAGTCATCTCCCGCGATTTTCTCCCTGACATCCTCAAACCGCCAGTGAAGAACCTTCTCTGTCGCCGATAAACGCGAAAAACCCGTTATGAAGGTGAGAAAAAATAAAGACAGGAAAAAGACACCTATACTTTTTTGATTGTTTTGTTCCATAGACTCCATACCATTCAAGGAATACCCTTAAGCCTCATATTTCATAAAACAACGACAATATACAGTATAACAGATTGAAAATCAGGCTGTTAACTATCATTTTAGAGACTTTTAAAATTTACAGTGTGTACGATCATTTCTTCAAACGACGGTTTACCCTGCCGGGCGCGTGAAAATTTGGTGATCCTTCAACTTTGCGGATGTTTTAATGATTATTATGCGTAACAGGGTCACCGAGGAGAACAAAGCTGCGGAACGCGTGCGGCGCCCATCCGCCGGCGACGCCGTGAGTTATCTGCATCCAGTAATCCTGACCTTCTCCGTCATCATCGTCAAAGATAACGGTATTGAAACCGAACGAAGAGAATTTTTCGGGCTGAATGTGCATTTCTTCCATGGGGAAGCGCATTTCATAATAGGTTTTGTTTTTTTCCTCGTCCCTGACCACAACATATTCGCTTCTGTCCAGTATTCCCAATTCCCCTTCGTACTGAAAGCCCTGCACCCGTCCGGATGCCAGAGCCACGGCCAGTTGTGTCGGCTGCTCCCCCGATTCAAAAGGGTCGTAAGCAAACTGGAGCGCATCACCATCCCAAATGGAGTTTGCCTCCTGTTCGTTAAAATGTTTGTCATCGGTTACCGAAACCGCAAAATATATGTATTCATCGTCCCAGCCCTTATATATTTTGGCGCTCAAATCTTCCGGCCCTTTCCACAAATCTCTCCGAGCCGCCCGGAACACATCGTCCCGTGAATCAAGGACAATAGCCGGATAGTCCTCCCATTTTGACAAATCGCCGTCAATTTCGATGTCATCGGCCACACGATAAACCTCCCCATACTCCTCGGTATCCGCCAGCAGCTGCTGAAGTCTCTGCGCCGGCAACTGCTGCTTAGCACTGCGTCTCACCTGCCAGTCCGGATCGTCGACTGCTATGCGTGCCAGTTCATTTTCATCATCTATCCGCCGTACCGCCGCACGACGGACCCTGATGTTGGTCTCACGGCTTGCAATCTCTATGATAGCACTCTGATCGCTGATACCTTTCAATGCGGCCTTGCTGACACTCACGCTGCCGTCTTGAGCGACCAGATCAATCAGTATCTCCTCATCGTCAATTCTTCCGGCGGCTGCGCTCCTTACCGTTTCATCGCTATCGTTCCTGGCAACTTTGACGAGCACCGTCTGGTCAGTGATACCTGAGACCGCCCTTTTGCGCACCAGCGCACTTCCATCCTCCAGCGCCACCTGCTCCAGCAACTGTTGAGAGCGGATGTTGTTGACCGCAGCACGACGCACCTGCCATGCGTCATCTTCTTTCACAACCTCTTCAAGCACGGACTCCTCATCAATCCGCTCTGCAGCGGCTTTGCGCACCATCCACACATCGTCTCTCAGCACGACCTCAGCAAGGGCGGATGGGTCGTCGAGTTTTTGAGCGACGGCATAACGCACGGCCCAGTCTTCATCTTCCAAAACAATCCCCGCCAAAGTCGACTGATCGGTGATCTCCTGCACAGCCCGGTAACGCTGCCCAGCATCGGCCGCCTCAATCAGACCGGTTTCCGCCACCCCACGGGTACCATTGCAACCGGTCTGGACAGCTATAGCAGCGAGTATAAAAAAGCAAAAACATAACATATCTCTCATACATTTATGTGAACTTCCGTTCTTCAGCCTTGTTTTGTTCATATGTGTACCCCTTGATTATTCAGTATTTCTTTGTCTGAGAACCATCATAGCCTGCATATTTCATAAACCAACGACAACATTTAATATAACAGATTGAAAATCAATGTGTTAAGTCTCATTTTGGAGACTTTCAAAATTTGCAGTGTGTACAAGCGAGTCATCAAACGACGGTTTACCCTGCCGGGCGCGTCTTCAGCGGCGTTTGACATTTGCCACATATGCACCACTGAAAACGCGTGAGATATGCAGGAAGATATTCAGTAACCCCAGACACCCCATCACAACCGTGTCCTGTGCCGGTGGAATAATGATTCAGAGCTACGTATCGATTTTTTACACCGAATCGTGTCTCCTTCCCGCCCGGCCAATCCGGATTATTCGGTACTTACGGACAGAAACTCGACCCCACACAGCAGCGGAGGAAGAGTGGAACCATCACTGGAAGTCAGTTCGATGCGCAGAACATCAACCACTTTGACACCTGGGATTTTTTTAACAATCTCCCTGCGGCTTCCTCCGACTTTCTCCTGAATGTCGAAACTCTCGAGAACGACTTCGTCCTGCAGGCTGACGTCGAAGACCCGGCTGCCTGGCTGCGTATTTTCGAGCGGTTCCATAAAATACAGTTTGATATCATAGCTGTGTTCGCTCCCATCCTCCGGCTCCGGGAGCAGTTCGATATCGATCGACACTTCCCCCTTCAAGCCGGATGAAGAAACCCAGGGCACCCTCCCCTGCTGCACAAGCGACGGATGACTCTGGAAACGGGTCCATTCCGGATGGTCCGTGCTGACCTGAACAGGGACAACGTCTCCGCCATCGCTCGTAGCACCCTGAGAGGCGAGCGGAACGCGTGGAGATGTACCTCCTGAATACCTTGCGAGGGGATAGGAAAGCCACATAACGGAATCAGCCATCCGGTTTCCCGGAGCGCCGAAATTTATCCCGCCCTTACGCGCCGGCTCACTGCCGCGTCCGGCCCAGCCTACGCTCCAACCCTCAACATCATCCATGTGTGCAAGTCCCAAAGACGTGGAGAAGTGATACGAGCAATCACAGGTACGCGTCATATCCGGAACACTCAACACGCCGTCACCGGCGACCATATTCGGTGTGCATCCGGCCCGAAAACCTCCGATACTCAATGTCCCGGAGTTGTTTTTAAGATCAAATGCGGCTCCTGTACCGCGCCTGAAAGTGAGCAGATGCTCGCTGCCGATCATTTGTGCACAATTTCTCGAATCGGCAAAGTTCCACCTGACAGTTTCCCCGGTTATCGGATGCTCAGATTCTTTGTTCTCGCCGGTCAACAAACAGAACCCTCGTCCGTCCACAATGATATGGCTGCCGCGAATGAGCGGGGGATTTTCATAAGAAATCCCTTGCCTGTCCCAGAGCATATCACCTTCATCCGGGCAAAAACCGGACAAACGGTCACGGGGTTCTCCAGGCAGCCTGGTCGCCCTTGTTTCGGCGGGCCGGTAGCCCTGAAGCAGGACACCATGCTCCTCGGAAACGCCCAGCCATGTGCCGAAAACATTGTCCTTTTGCTCCCATATTTTCTCTCCGGTACGGGCATCAAGGCACAAAAGCACGGGGGCGGGTTCCTCCTCCAGCTCGCCGCGCCGCTTCAGTTTCTCTCTCATCTCCTCCGGCAGGCGGTCAATGATATACATCCTGCCCCCCTCCGTAACTATGGCGTTGTGCCGAAAGCCGATCCCCGCCTCCCTGCTCCAGAGCTTTTCGCCGCTGAAGCGGTTCATGACTACCACATGGCGGCTTGAAATGGCATTCCAATTCCGATCTCCAGGCCTCTGATCATCAACAAATATTGGATCGAGTGTGCCTATAAGGAGGTCCTCCCACACACCGATATACCCCCAGTCAAGCGGCTTTTCCCCCTCGCCCCGGACGAATTCACCTGAATAAAAGGCTGCATTCTGCCGGCCGGTTTCCGGATTAAGTTTTAATATGTTGTCCCGGTGGGCGACATAAACGCTGTCTTTCAGGGACACATAGGGCGCCCCGATATGGTCGACTCCCGGCTGTCCGTGCCTGTGGTGATAATACCCCCCGATATCCGGCAGATCCTTCACCCAGAGTTCCCGCCCCGTATAAACATCGCGCGCCTCCAGCGTATGCAGGCCAAGTATTAGCGTCCTCCCGCCTGCTACATGCGGAGTGGGCGGGCGTCCCGAACGCGGCATGGTGCGCCTGTGCGACGGCCCCCCGAACCACAGAAGCCCCAGCGGCGCCCGCACCAGCCGGTCGGGCGATGTGTATGTGTTGGCGGCACAGGCATTCTGATGAGTCCACCATCCCGAACCACGTAAAGCTCCTTCACGTACAACCCGTAAACCGGCGGGACAGTACCTCACAGCGGCATTTTCCAAACCGGCCGCCTCAATGCGCCTTCCCACCTCATCAAATTCGCCGTTCTGAACCGGAATCCATGCAGTTCCTCCATAGGGGCGCAGACTCGGAAACACGTTTTCAATAAAATCAACGCTGTCTTCGAATCCAGCGCCTTCCGGACGTTCGGAGATAATCAGATTCGCCATGTAGGGAGGCAGACCTAATTCTGCAAATTCGCCCGTCAGCAGCGCCGTCCTCTTCCCGTAAAGCCCGGCCTTATCGAGACGTTCCCTCAGCGATGAAATCCTCTCCTCGTCACGGTCCATCATTATAACGTGCATGTCGGTCCGTCTCAACAGTTCCTCGCCTAACCTCCCGTTATCAACGCCGATCACCAGGGCATAGCCTGTCTCGACAGCGGTTTCCGAAAGTATCATCGTCGCAACCGCCTCCCAGCGATCATTCGTTTCCTCAAGCGGAGTCGTTTCGCACTCATAAACAACAGGGGAATCGGTTTCTTCGGGCCCAAAAACATGCAGAACGCCATCTTCAGTCATGACCAGCAGCTTACCGCCCGCAGCAGCCATATGCCAGACGTTGCCGTCCACACGTGACTCCCAGGTCTTCTCCAGTGTTCCGGATTCCGCATCCACATGCAGCGCCATGACCCGCCCCCCTCCTCCGGATCCGTAAAGGTTATCCCCGGCTTTGATGTGGAGCCTCTGCAGCCCATCCGGCGCCGGAGCATCCCATAGCAGCCTTGAATCATAAACCGTCCGCGGCGTTTCCTTCCGGTCGGTCTCCTGACGTTTATCCCCCCTTTCAGCGTAACACACAACCCTGCCGCCCGAGGTGCCGTAAACAACTCCCTCCGCCCGATCGAGCACAGTAAAGGCATGGGCTGACACCCAGTCAACATGCCCGCCGTCTTCTGTTCGCAGCATTTCTCCATGCAGAAAAAAAACATCATCGCCGGCAAAAACATTGTATCCGCCATAAATAGGGCCTCCCCGCCATATTTTTTCTGATCCGGCCGGTCGGGCCGAAATATTCATATGCATGAACTCCCCTGTTTCCCTGAGAAATACTCCCGGCCTGGCCCGCCCGCAGGCTGCAAGCAGGCGTCCTGCATCGTCAGCGGCCAGATAACCATGCGGAACGACACCTGAAAAATTTCCTGCGCCCTGATGAACCTGCGGCAGAAACTCCGAAGCGCTGCTGGTGTTTTCCCAGAGCAAATCGCCGGTCTCTGCGTCCAAAGCATACAAAAAGGTGCCCATGAAGGGAAACATTCCCGCACCGAAATAAACGGTGCCGTCTTTCACGAGCGCTCCTCCCCGGGCCGGCCACATGCTTATGAGGCGTTCATTCCCTAATACTACCCTTCGATCAGGCGGCCCACCCCTGAACTTCCACAGTTTCTCGCCGCTCCGTGCATCTATACAGTAAAGGTGACCGTCATCCGATCCCGCATACACATATCCGTTCCACGCCGCCGGCGCCAGCCGAAACGGGCCTTCCCCGTAGAATCTCCACTTCAGCTCTCCGCTCTCCAAATCAAGGGCCACAATGCTGTCATTGGAAGCTTGAGTTACAAAGACAAGCCCGTCATGCACAATCGCCTGGTGCGACAGATCAAACTCCAGCTTATCCCCATCCTCGAGCTGCGGCGGCCATGCACGCGCAGGCGGGGAAAACACCCTCGTCCACTGCAGATGCAGTTCCGGTTCCAGTGAATGCTCTGTTGCCGCACTCCTGCTGGCGTCGTAGCGCCACATAGGCCAATCTTCCGCCGAGGCCGACAAAGTGAAAAAACTCAGCAATACGGAGAAAATGGCGAAAAACTTGTTTTCTTTTACTGTTATTTTTTTTATCATTGGTTTTTACCGGCATTGAAAATCATTGATTCCATAACTTACATACATCAGACGCTTCTGACAATCTTCCGACAAGGTTACGAGCGAGCGGTTTGAGTTCAAGAACTCGAAGAGCTGCGGGAGCCAGCTGGTCCAGCTTTTTCATAAAACCCGGCATATCAAAATCCCCCTCGCCCGGAAGCAAATGGTCATTGCCTCTGCCGTCAACATCATGGAGATGCAGTGAAAACAGCTTTCCCGATTCACTGGCAACCTCCAGCTCCTCAAAAGGATCATACCCTGCGAGTATGGCATGCCCCGTATCAAAGCACAGGCCCACATGCTCACCCATTCCTTCAATGGCTTCCAGAAGCCCCCGCATCGAAGCAAGCGGCCCGGGCGATTTGGACGCATTCTCCACCGCCAGACGAATATCGAAATCACCCGCCGCTCCCACCAACTGTTTCAAAGACTCTCTGAGTGCTCTGATCCGCTCTGACGGCGGCTCAGATTCTTCTACATTCACCTCATTCGCGTTCTCCCCCGGGCCGGCATCTCCCGGATGCAGCACCATGACAGGCACATGCGATTCTCCCATCCGGTTTAAACAGTCGATGCTTTTATTGACACTTTCTTTCCTGAGTGCCCCATCAACGGAATCAAGATGAAGCCGTGCATCAGCGGGGCAATGAAGCGAGGATATGTTCACTCCCGCTTGGCCTATGCGTGCGGCCACATTTTCAGGCTCTTTTTCCCAGGCTGAAAACAATTTTGAACCGGTACCGGAAAGCTCTACATTAGCGATCCCGGCATTTTGAAGCAGCGCAAGTGCAGTCGCGAAATCAGGCGCATCGCGCAGTATCCAGGTTGAGAGTGCCGATTCAAATCGGGTTTTATCCGAATTGTCTTTTAAAGACGGTTGCATATTTTCTCTCTCACTGAAAATTCATTGAAGCCTCCTGTGAGGCGGAGAATGGCCCATGCCGCGGAAAAACCCGAAATCGGCCGACTCGACCACCGGAAGCAGCTCTTCGATCTCCTTGCATGTGTTCTCATAATTCTCACGGTAACGGCCGTTCCCCCACCCGTGGATGCAGGTATGGGTGTATTCGGCATAATTATACCGGATTATACATTTCGGTTCATCCTCTCTCCCGGCCGCTCTGAACCCGGAAGGATTACCGAAGGAGGCGTTATACTCTATAACCCCCCCGTAGCCGTTGATCGTCAGCCCCGCCTGGGCGCTGCGCCCCGGCTCACCGAGGTTCATGGAAAGGTTGCCCACATAGTGGTGCATATGAGCGCCGTCGGACGCGCTGATGGTGTTTCTGATCCCGTTCTCAGCGATCACCACGTTGCCCGCAACCAGGCTGCCGTACTGCTCCTGATGCCCGATCACATGACGCCCGCGCGGCATACGCCTGCCGATAATAAGGTTATTGACTATCTCCCCGTCCCGTCCGTGCCGGGGGATTATCACATCGTTTCCGCCGCCGCCGGTCGTGCTCAGAATGCCGCCGTAACGTATCTGGTTATCGCGTATGAGCCATCCCGATGTCGGGTGAACACCGCTTTGACCGATATACTCCATTATGTTGCCGCTCATCACCACCCCGGTGCCGGCCTGTCCGCGCCTCGCTCCGTACGCAACGATCCCGGCTCCGTTGAAATGATGAATGTGATTCGATGAGAGAACGGCGTGGTGAGCCAGTTGAACGGCGTTTGCCCGGGGCGACGGACCAACCTCCCACGGACCAACCCCGCCGCCGTCGAGTGCAACGTTCACAAGAGCCGACCTGATGTCGAGAAAGGCCAGAACACCGCCCGGTCTCTCTTCGTCCATCGCCGGCCGTATCACCACGTCGCCGAGCTCGTCTGCGCCTTCCAGCCATATGCCCGGCGGCACCCTGAAGCCCACGTTCCAGTATCCTTCCTCGTTTATACTCCCATCATAACGCCAGTATATCTCTCGCGCCGGATGTTTGTAGCCGCTCATGGTCTCGACGTAATACCCCTCCGGCAGCACAACCGTCCTGGGTTCATAATCGATGGTTTCCATGTAATCATCTATCCTTTGATCATCAACGGTTACTCCCTTGCGCGGCGTGCCGTCAAAGGACTCGATGTGTGCCGGACTGTATTCGAACGAATCCAGGTAAGCGCTGATAACGTTCACCCAGGGGTCGGAGGCCGTGCCGGAGCCCTGAGCATCTTCGGGGATATCCAGCTCGACCCTCTTCTCCGGCTGCTCAAAAGGCAGCGGCTCCGGCTCTCCCGCCGGGCTCGGCCCCAGCGAGCCCCACGCATCTTCGTGGGACAGTGTACCAAAAGCGGCCTCCATCTGATCTTCGTTGAGTATCTCCTCGAGCATCGCCCTCATGGGTGAGGAAATTTTAACGCCGTTGATCTGCTCTCCGGCCGGGGCCGCATTCGTCGTCAAATATCCGCAAAACACCACTATTGCCAGACCGTAAACGAACATGTTTTTTTTCATCATCATTCTCCATTTGTATAATTTAATGTAATTTAACCAGACTAAACGTGAAATTTTGACTACTCCCCAATCCTACATCAGCGCTCTTCGGGCGGTGCATACAACATTACCCCGCCGATGATACCTCCCGTACCGAGCTCGTTCGTGCGCGGACGGACGGTACGGACGGTCACCACGTTATGGGCGCCGTATTCCAGCGCATCGGTCACATCGAACTGAAAGGGGCGGAACGCCGAGCCGTGGGCGTGAAGGTCAAACTCCGCCCCGTCATGGTTGGCTCCCACAAACTCACCGTTGACCCACACCTCAGCCGTGTTATCCACGCCGGCAAACCAGATGTTTATTCTGTCATGCTCCCTGGCCTGCGAACTCACATGGACACTCTGGCGGTACCAAGCCTGGCCGAAATAGTAGCGCAGTCCCTGGTTTGACCAGCTTGTATCGGTGCGGATACTCTGCCAGTTTATTCCTCTGCTCTCCGGCTTATGGAGCCCGACGTACTGGCCCCATTTCTGCGGGTCCTGGTAAAATTTCCACTCATAATCGAACCGCGCCACGATCTCGCCTTCGCCTTCTCCCGTGGACTCATAATTCCGCATAGCGGGGGTTTCCACGAAACGGCTGAAAAAATTCGTTGCATGACGCTCATAGAGCATCGGATATTCGTAATCCTCCAGCAGCCGGTCGCGCATCTTGCGGCTGGCTTCCATCGCTTCTTTTTCACCCACAAAATCGAACTCCTCACGTCGCCAGCGCGACTCGATGTAGTAATCAAGGAAATCGAGTGCGACCACCTTGATCTCGATCCGGGTCGCATACTTCTCGTTTGCAATCCCTTCTGCAAGCCCTTCGGCCTCTTCGAGGCTGCGCCGCAGATCGGCCATCGTCCGGGCCGTGAAGATAAGGGGTATATCCCATACGCTGCCGGTATGGTACGGAGCGTCACGCACGGTATCGTCCAGAAGCTCATGATAGGCGCGCATAGGTTCAGAAGCCGGGCCGTAAAATTTCTCATAAAATTCATCCACTATAGCATCCACATCCGCCGTATGGTCCCACAGCAGTTTGGCGGCCACATACATACCCGGATTCTGGGTGGCCCAGAAATCGGCGGGATCGGCGGCCCACACCCTCACACCCAGGTCATAAAAGGCGGGGATTTCCTCACGTAAGCGGTGAATTATAGGGTAATGGAACCCCGGGTCCGCCAGGTGATAAAGGTATCCCCGGTCGCCCATATAGCCGCCTTCGACATCCACATAGGGAGCCCAGCGCTCAAATGCATAAATCGGAAAATTTGATTCCGGACAGATCGGATTGTTCGGCCCGTGCCTGCGGCACACATGAATCGGCGCAAGGGAGATGGCCAGATTATCTTTCGGCTCCACATCCTCGGGCCAGCGCAGATGACGTGAATACGCGTATTTACCGATGCGCACGTCGGGAAATTCATCGGAAAGAGCGTCCGTCAGGTGGTTAAAAAACCATATATATCTGTCCGTATAGGAAGGCTCGGGCGTCGAAAGGGGATTCAGCACGTCGGGGTCCAGCGCACGGCAATGATCGCATTCGCACATGCCACCCCCATCATTGGGGCCCATATTTAAAACATCGGTATCCGGGTTCTCCCGCAGATAATCCCTGTAGTAATCGACCACGGTCTCAAAAAGCTCGTTCTCGTCCAGGTTGTCCGTGGAATTTGTCAGGCACAGCTGGCGATTCCTTCGTTCGCCGTCTATAAGGGCGAAGAATTCGGGATTTTCCTCAAACGCCGCACGGCGCCGCGAGCGGCCGGTGAACGGCTCGATGCCATGTCTTCCATATCGGCTCTCCCCCCCCATCCGCAGGCGTTTGTTCCACAGATCGGGAACGTTCCTCGAACCGCGCCGGCCCTTAAAAGAGGGCGACTGCACCGTCTGCTGCCGCGACAGGGTCACAGTACTGTTCTCGGGGACAACCCGCCCGATTTCACCGGGCATATACCAGCGCACGCCCAGCTGCTCCAGCAGTTCATACGCCGCCGCAAGCGTTCCCTCCGGTGAAAGCCCCCGCAGCTGCACTTCGTCGTCGTTCACAAAAAGCGCAAAGGCGAAGGGGTCGTCTCCCTTTTCCCTGATCTCGTTCTCCAGCCCGGCATCGGCCGCCTCACCTATCCGAACCAGCAGCAGCCCCTCCGGCTCCTGCCCTGCCCCGACCACATCGAGCGAGGTCCCGGAAATCAGTTCGATATGTTCGGCAATCTCATCGGCCGCCAGCCTTTCGTTCTCATGCGGTTCTTCAGGCAGAACCAAAACCGCCCTTGCTTCACCGTCGACAGCCAGGTACAAGTCGGCCGAAGCACAGGCAGCGAAACCTATGCAAAGCGCACACAGTAGAAGCGTCAAACGAGCAAAATCCTTCCGAACCTTCACATACATTTTTGATCTCTTTCGCATATTGTACTCCGAAAAAAGTTAAGTAATAACTCTAAAAAAGTGCAAATGTAAATATTCTGTAAACCCCGTTACATGATCACCACCGTGCCCTGTGCCGATGGAAAAGTGATTCAGAGCTAATTATTGATTTCTTACATCGTAGCCGTTTCTGTGAAGAACATGGTTCGGCAAACATTGAACACCGAACAGACCGTGGCTGCCGCGCTTCAGTTTAATGAAGATATTCAAGATTATCCCTGGTCACAACAACAGTTTCGTCGGTAGCGGGGCGCAGGGCCACCGCTTTCAAATAATCATTTTCGATATAGTCCCTGAGCATATCATAATTAGGCTCATCAAATTCCAAAGAAACGATCAGCGGCGGGTTCGACCACTCCAAACACGAAAGATATTCAAGATCGTAAATCATATCGCCGTGATCATATACAGGAAGCCCGTCCAGCGCTACAATCAAAGCGAGCTCTTTATCCCGGTAGTCCTCAATTACTGCATTGAAGGCGGCAGCATCAAGAGCAGTCATTTCATCGCAGACATCGGCATGAAACAAGTTGACCTGCGTTCTGGCCGAACTTTCAATCGTCGACTTATATTCTTCCATGAAATGCTCCATTTCCAGAGCATCCCGGCCTTTTGTCATTAAAAGAACATTGTCACCCTCATTCAGCGTCCCTCTCAATTGACGCCCGAGCATATCTATCGGCTGATAACGTTCTCTCACCAACACGGCCCTTGCACTGCGCCCCTCACCTACACCAGCCATATTGAGCACCGAGATAACAATCGCTCCCAGCGCCAGGAGAGAAACAACGGGGATCCCCCATGATTTATCACTGCGGACTGCTTTCAGGTAAACGACCACAGCCCCTACGCCAAGAACCACCACTGAGATATTTAAAAACATGCTTTACCTCCAATTATTTAACGAAAATACGAGCACGTCAACTTTTTTCTTCCGATCACTTCTTACCTACCCTGACGAACATTACGTAGAGATATTCAGTGAACCTCGTTGCCTCGCCACCACCGTGCCCTGTGCCGGTGGTGATGCTTACGCGGTTTACTGAGAATTTGAGCCTGTTGTACAATTCGTGATTATTGCTCGGAGTCTACGACATACAGGACCTATAAGACCTATAGCCTGCAAATAAAGCGTGCGTCAGATTGTGAAATAGGCTCATTGACGGCTCACGATGCATCGGGGTATCGTTATTGGATGGCTATTGCCGATAACGTATGGGCGTAACCGGCCAGTCCGAACAACTGCCACAGCCCCTGGAAGGAGACGATGTGCAATTACAGCTTGTATGGCTTCCGTCATGCTCTATCCTGCCATCTATATCCCGCGCTCTTATGCCCAAATCACCATACCCCCTTTCAATAAATCGTGGCCAAATTTCAAGGGATCTGTCTCCACCAAAATGCGCCCTTAAACTCCACGTATCGCGCTCCAGAACGCGGTAGGATACGGAGCCGTCGGCAAAAGCGATGTTGAATCCCGCTATACTTCCCGGAGAATCGCCCCCTCGCTCAAAATGACTGAAGCGTTTCGGAATATTTCTATCACCATGACCACACTCCTCGGCCACTATGCTGGACATAACTATCATCTGATCCATCGCAAGCATGGCGTTAGACGGCATTTGTTCCGTTCGATAATAGTACACATCGCGATGGTCCCACGAATCCGCCCTCACAATACCCCCGGGAGATCTGGCACCGTGGGTAGGTATGTTCCAGTTATGGGTATAGGATGCAGAAATATCACCTGATGCACCATCCTCCCAGTCAAACGCATCCTGATCCAAAGTAGTTTCCGCGGGACAATTCATCACTTCTCTGTTCTTTAGAACGCCCGTACTGAAAAGCAGCCCCAGACCGTTCCAGGTAGAGCCTGTCCTGACAACCGTCTGGATTGCATTCTCCGGCTCCCAGTCACTGTTATTACTATGCTGCGACTGCACGGGGCCCGGCAGCAGACCGTCGTAATTCATGGTGTACATCTCCGTTGCCAGCGCAATCTGGCGCAGATTCGACTGACAGCTTGCCTTACGCGCTTCGGCTCTGGCTCTGGCGAGGCCGGCATCAGCATCGACGCCAGGATGGCGATGATGGCAATAACCACCAGCAGTTCGATTAAAGTAAACCGTAACATCTTACGTGCTGAGTTAAGCATGATACATCCTCCTTAGAAAAAGAGTCAACGTACGATCCGTTACACTAAGTACATTTTAGTGAAAAAAAAATAAGTCAAATGAAACCACATTTTTTTCACCGTGTTCACGATCCACCTCACCGACCAAACCGCGCGTGTGGTTTTCCCCCACGCGGCTTTCCCCTTGTGAATTCACAGATGGCATTCGCTCACTGCTGAGCTTGGCCACCTTGCTCAGCCCCTCCTGCAAAGACCTGACTCTCTTATGCGTCGAGACGGTTATAGCCTTATCGGCACTCATCCAAAGTCTCCTCCTTGAAAAAGAAACACTCACAAGCTAATGGCCCTTTGCTACGGACGGTTATGTTGTCCGTCCGATCTCTGCTACTATAGCCATCTCCGAACCTAACCATGACATCATCTCGGCTTTCAGCTTCTCGCCTTATGCCGACCTTATCCTGCAGACGCCTCAGCTAAATTACATTTTACGGGCCCGGACAGGCGCCTGTCCGG
>PUNP01000087.1 GCA_003551785.1 Candidatus Brocadiaceae bacterium
CACTTAATAGTATATCACATACTTCCCGTGACGTCGAATGAAAGTATCCGTAAGGGGAATGGCTTGGTGATGAAGAAGATATACCTGCTGGGTAACTATTCAGTGAACCACGTTGACCACTGATATTATGATACTAAAATTTGACCTTTCAATCAAGTATGCATTCTATCAAATGTCCCCCCCCTCCCTGTCAAATGAATGGTCAATAAATCTTTTTCCGGGCTATATTGCACTCCTTTCTCGTTTTCCTATAATGACCCAAGAGGCTCTCTAAAGCCATTATATAGGCTTTTACGACAATTCGGGATCGTCCTTTATGCTTTCTCGGATTGTTCAAATACCCAGGCCACATAACCTATTGCAAGACGATACACGTCGATTTTTTCATGCCCTAAAATCATTTTTTCGATCCCGATCCCGATAGCGATCCCGATTTCTGGCATTGCCGCATAGTTCACAATCTGAACGGGGTTCACTGAGGATTTACGGTCCTGCTGGGAACCAAGACATATTTTCCATTTCGCCACAGTTTCAGGCGGCCGGCCTTATCGTCGTCCTCACCCAGCTGGAACTGTGGAGGAACCGCGAGTGAAGAAGCCCCGGCAACCTCACGAAACCTTCTCAACCAGCGTTTTTAGCGTGGGGACCAGAACATAACAGGAGCCACTATACCGGCAGTACCCACCGACAATGACAATCGGCCCTTCTGCGCGGGGAGATGCAGAGAGCGATTTTCTATTTTGACCGCCACCCAGTTTTTCTCCCCGAAATTTACAGCATCAGTGGCAAGCATATCAAACGGCGGAAACACCCGATGAGATGGCTCAGCACCGGGGAGGCCATCGCCGGGGTTTTGGCTCGTGCCGACAAACTGACCGTTCACCCAAACCCGGGCTTCACGATCAACACCCCCAAACCAGAGGTAAAGAGGACGCCCTTCATACTCCTTTGGAATCTTTACGCCGGTGCGGTACCACGCAGCTCCCCGAAAATAGTGAAGGCCCTGGTCGGACCAGCTCCGTGAGGTAGTTTTAAGCGGCTGCCAATTCCCGCCGAGTTCGCCGCCGCGGTAGTAGCCGGCAATCTCACCGATCTCTGAAGGGTCAAGAAGGAAGTCCCATTCATCGGATAACGTTTTGACGATCTCGCCCACCTCTTCGGTGCGATGGTAACCGGATTCGATGGCCGGACGAAAATGGCGATTGAAGTCCCCGCGGGCCAGCATTCTGTGTCCGCTTTCGGGTTCGAGTTCCTGATCCTTCAACTCTTCACTCAACCGGTCGAAGTCCTCCATCCTGGCCTGCGCAGTGGCAAAGTCATGTCGATTACGTGCCCGGATCATGTCCAAAAAATGCTCCAGCCGCTCATACCCTTTACTGACGGCCCTGACTCGTTTCGCATACAGTGAATCTTTCCCTTCAACCAACGCTTGGGCGTCATCCAAAATAGAGCGCAACATAACACGCCGGGGATGGTTCTTAAAAACAGGAAAGTAAAGGTACGCCGAACCTGTATGATAAGGTGTATCGCGAAAAGCGGATTCAAACTCCTCATGGTAGCGGCGCATCCGATTCTCGGCCGGACCGTAAAACTTCTCATAAAACTCATCGAGCAGCACATCGATATCGGTCTCCACATTCCACATCATACGCGAGGCCAGATAGAGCGTCAGGGGAGCATTCGCCCATGACTGGCGTATAACCTCGATACGCATAGTCCTGATCCCTTTTTCGTAGAATTCCGGAATGTCATTGCGGACACGATCAACTTGGCTTACAGGTAAATTCACACAATACAGGTTGTTGAGATACCCGCGAAAGTATATTTCCTGGCTCAGCTCGCTCCATTCGTCAATCAGCCACCTGAGGATATGCCGGTTTGGGCTCATCAAACTATCCATACTCCGGATATGGTCCTGATCATGGGGCGCGATCACGGGGATGATACGTGAGTGCGGCTCGATATCCGGTGGAAACATATGGAGTCCGTAAACATACCATGAGATATAAAGTTTTGGATATTCGTCCTCCAGTTCATTCAGCACCTGATTGAAAAACCAAATATACCGGTCTGTCATCGAACTGTAATCATATAAAGGATCTTTAACCGCATCCAATGCCTTACACCCGTCACATTCACACCATCCGCTCTGACCATCCGTCGGTCCCATGGCGAGATCAAGCCTCTGATCGGTTGGTTCGTAATTCGAGCGTATCGATTCAATAACGGTCTCCAGAGCGCCCGGGGTGTGGTAACCGGAAAGACAGACCTTATTTCCCGTTCCGGTTGGTGGTGAGCCCGGCAGCCCATGCCTGCCCGTCGGTATACTTCTGACACTCAAGCGGGCACGTTCATACCAGCCGGTATCTCTGGGAATGCTTTGCAAGCGGCGGTAGTCCATGGAAGGAGCCTGGGTCGTCCGCTGCTGCTGCAGCAAAAGTGTCCCTTTATCCGGCAGCACGCGTCCAATTTCTCCGGGCATATACCATCTGACACCCAGTTGCTCCAGCAGTTCATAGACGCCGAAGAGTGTACCTTCATCACCGAGGCCGCGGATATCAATGCGGTCAGCAGCAACACTCAAAGTAAAAGAGGAAGGGTTGTCTTTCTCAGCCCGGCTTTGTTCATCGAGATTTTTGTTGGCTGCATCTCCGATAAAGACAGGCAAGAGGTCCTCGGGCGCCTCATCACCGGTAATGAGCCTCAGTTCCTCCCCGCTGATCAGATATATGTGCTCCAGAAGTTCCTCCGCGGCTCGTTGTTGGCGCCCCGGAGGATCGGCTGGCAGCACAATCGCTGCGCGCCCACTCCCGTCTTCGACCAATGTAACCGCTTCCGCTGGCCACGCATCTGCTGAGATCAATACGACGACAAACAAATAAACTGTTAAAAAGTTCCACCTCCACCGTTTCAGTTCTGACATACTCATAGATTTCCTCCTGCATATTACATGGATTGTCAGCCTGCACACTCACACTTACAAACGGCAGCACATTGATCTTTTCCTATTAGAGCCTGTCGCACAATAATCCTCCTACACCACCAAAAACTTGTGAGAAAAGCGGGTTTACTGATCACTTTTCCGATCAATTAGTTTAACCCGAACATTTCACGCGTTTTCAGTGGTGCATCTGTGGCAAATGTCAAGCGCAGCTGTATTCGTATACTGCAAGTGCAGACTTTTGACGCAGATGCGCCGCTGAAGACGCGCCCGAAAGGGTAAACCGCCGTTTGAGAACCCGATAGTACACACTGTGAAATTTAAAAGCCTCGAAAATGACGCTTAA
>PUNP01000643.1 GCA_003551785.1 Candidatus Brocadiaceae bacterium
GTTGCCACTATACCTGAAAAAGGGGTTGTCAGCGGGAAAACAGTAAGTGAAATTGGTCAGAGCAGGCGTTTCCCGACGGACTGTGTAATAGCAGGTATTTATCGCGAAAAAACCGGGGAATTTATTTTCCCGCGAGGCAACGCCCAATTATCGACCGGCGATAACGTGTTCCTGGCAGCGTCTACCGACAGTATCAGCAAAGCTGCGGAATATTTGCAAAAAATAAAGTGACCAAAGCTGGTAAGCTACCGCGCCCTTTCAGGGCGCAAATTTCGTGTGAATCATCACCTCGGGTTGAAACACGAGGCTGCCGTACCTTGCCCCGTCCGGGGCAAGGTCTGTGCTTTCGCCCCAACGGGGCGGGGTTAGGTAGTCCCTGGCTTTAACCAGGATTAATCAATGTTGTGGATATTTACTTTTGAAGATTTAAGATAATTGAGACGGCATGTGGAAAATATTAAATGAAATCACGGGCACCTTTAAACCCCGAAGAATCCCCTGGATTCTTTTGCTGGCGGTGATAATACTGTGCTCGATCGGCGCTATGATGATTGCAAGTGCCGATTCATTCTCGCTCGCTAAACGCCACATCATTTTCAGCGTAATGGGGCTGGGGGCTTTTTTATTGATACTGATACCCGACTACCGACACCTGCCCGCCCTTGCTGCGCCGCTGTATTCTATCGGGATAATCATGCTTATATTACTGCGTTTTTTTGGCGTAACGATTAATAATGCACGACGCTGGTTTGATTTAGGACCGGTTAATTTACAGCCTTCTGAGCTGATGAAAGTTTTTCTGGTTATCTCGCTCGCTACGTATTTTACCTATCGTCCCAGAGTCAGCCGGTATCGGGATATCCTTGTACCCTTAGTTCTCACCGGCTTACCCGTGGGACTGATAATTATGCAGCCTGATCTTGGCACTTCACTGGTGCTAATGCCGATGTTTTTCATTTTGTCAATTTTAGCGGGTGTTCCATGGAGAAAAATAGGCGTAATTATACTGCTGGGGTTGTTTTTTGCTGTGATAGCCTGGAATGCTCCCGGTTTGTTGAGAGATTACCAGCGGCAGCGGCTGACAAGTTTCATCAATCCTGCGGCTTCTCCTCATACTCCAGCCGCTTACAACGCGCGCCAGGCCACTTTGGCTATCGCCGGCGGAGGGCTGACGGGACAGGGCTGGGGACGCGGACGCCTGACCCAGCTGCGACGCATCCCCGAGCGGCACACCGATTTCATCTTCCCTGTTATTGCCGAAGAGTGGGGGTTTATGGGAACGAGTGTTTTCGTGCTTTATTATTATGCTATTGCGTTTCTGCTGCTGAAAATGACATTGGACAGCAAAGATATTTTTGCCAAACTGCTCATTGGCGGTATAGCCGGAATGTTCGCACTCCAGGGTGCCATGCACATGGCTATATCATTACGTTTAGCCCCTATAACCGGTCTGACCCTCCCTCTGGTCAGCTATGGCGGTTCCTCGCTCATAGCAACTATGGTCGGCCTGGGCATCGCCGCCAACGCTTATATGCGCCAGGAAAAATTTTGGGGAGTGGGGCCCGCACCGGGGAAATAACCCTCATTTCAGTTTTTGCTTGAAAGATTTCTCCATTTACACTATATTTATATAATTCGCAGGTCCTCAGTGAATCTTGAGCCAAAAGCATTACAACACAATCAAGACAATACTCCTGGAGAAATCAAAAATCAATGAGTGAAGAAATCAAAGTCCGACTCAACACCGATTATCTATTCCAAGATGCTATCGGTAAAGAACATGGAATTGCTCCCGCCGATTTCGATGCGATGACCGAACAGATCAGTCAGATTACAGCCGACATCCAAAAACGTCGTGGTGGCGATATCGGTTTCATGGAATTGCCGTACGACGGAAAGTTAGCTGAAGAGATTGTGAAGAAAAGCGCTGAAATTAAAAGCTGGTGTCGCAACTTCGTCGTTTTGGGTATCGGCGGTTCTGCTCTTGGGAATACGACGATAAAAAATGCGCTTCAGCATTCCTTCCACGCTCAACGGCCGCCTTCACCTCAAGGTTCCGGTGGCAATCCACGCGTTTTCGTTCTGGATAATATCGACCCCGTATTAATTAAAGATTTTTTTGATTTCCTCGGAGATCAACTCCCACAAACCGCTTTTAACGTCATCACGAAATCAGGGTCTACCGCTGAAACGATGAGCCAGTTCCTGCATGTCCGCGATTTACTCGACAGGACGGAAGGGTGCGATTCGGCCAGACAAATGATACTCACGACCGACAGTGATCCTGAGAAAAGCTTGCTGCGCCGAATTGGGAAGGAAAACGGTTATTATATGCTGCCCATACCCGCGAATGTCGGCGGTCGGTTCAGCGTACTGAGCGCTGTCGGGCTTTTGAGCGCGGCGGTAGGCGGCTGTGATATTCAAAATCTGCTTGATGGCGCCGCTGCAATGGAGAAAGTATGCTGTAATGACAATTTATATGAGAATCCAGCCGCTGTCTATGCCTGCGGGCTTTTCCGACATTACCAGATGGGGAAGTCGATTTCCGTGATGCTGCCCTACAGCCACAGGCTCGGTTCGCTTGCGCTATGGTATTGCCAGTTATGGGCAGAAAGCCTGGGGAAGCGGGATGGGTTGGATGAAAAAGATATTTTCACCGGCCCCACGCCGATCGCTTCCATCGGCGTCACTGATCAGCATTCGGTGATGCAGCTTTATCAGGACGGTCCCTTTGATAAAGTAATTACTTTCCTCGAAGTCCACCAATGCAGCCAGATAGATGTTCCTATCTGCGAATCAGATGTGGAACCGGAACTCACTTACCTGCAAGGTAAAAGTTTCAATGACTTGTTTCAGGCTGAACTGGCCGCCACCCGCTGCGCCCTGCGCGATAAACAGCGTGCCAACTGCACCTTGCACCTGCCCGATCTATCTGAGCATACTCTTGGCGAATTGTTTATGCTGTTCGAATATGCCGTCACATACAGCGGCTATCTTTATGGCGTCGATGCCTTTGACCAACCGGGTGTGGAGCTGGGCAAAAAATATACGTATGGTTTAATGGGACGTGAGGGATTTGAACCACCAAAGTTGGACGTATTTAATACTTAATTTTTAGTATGTCGAATTTTTACTATTATTAAACGGTTAATTGAGGTAACAAAAAATGGACAAGCAAGAGACGGTCAAAACTGCAGTAGATACTATACGTGTTCTTTCGGCCGAGGCAATAGAAAAGGCGAGTTCCGGGCACCCCGGACTGCCGATGGGATGCGCTGATTA
>PUNP01000116.1 GCA_003551785.1 Candidatus Brocadiaceae bacterium
CACGCGATCATCATGGTTCACAACCATCCCAGCGGCAACGTGCAGCCGAGCGCGCAGGATCACAACCTGACAAAGAGGATATGCGAGGCCGGCGATCTGCTGGGCATCAAGGTGCTTGACCATCTGATCATCGCGCCGGATGCTCTTGGTGCAGGCCACGTGTATTACAGCTTTGCTGAGAACGACTGTCTGAAGTGAACACTAACCAGGGCCGGTGGGAGTGCAGTGCTCCTGCCGGCCTTTTTTTATGGTCATTTCAAGTTTCGGTTTGCATTTTCAATTCGTAAACAACAAATAGATCTAAGATCATCCCTCAAAGCCCGCAACTTTCGTAACTGTCAAACCAGTCAACTAAAAAATGAAGGGGAAAGTCCATTTCCGTCTGAAGCAAAACACCAAATCGTGACACCATTCCGGTTGGGTCTAAATGTATAAAGGGATTACCACCCACATACTATCCTAGCGGGTCTCTTTACAGGAATTGAGCTGCTCCAATTCAGTCGTGAGAAAAAGCTGGACGCATAGCAAAGTAGATGCCGATGCCAATGGCTCCGTTCAGAAGGACTCCGAAAATCGGATACTTAAAGCCCGTCATCTGTAAAATTCTGGCGTCCAATACCGAAATAACCGGAAGAACAACGCCGATAACCAGGAACACGAGCAGGGCATACCAGGCGACGCGACTACGAAAGATCAAACCGATACCGATTGCAACGCACACCAAACCTACGACCACAAATATAAACCGGTTGAGAGCATCGCTTACGATGAACGGAAACGGTGATGTGATCGGCACACGCATACCTCCCATCAAAAAAGCAAAAAAACCGCCACCGAGCATAAGGAATATAGAAAAAGGCACGACTGAAGTGCGATATGCCCTACCAGGATCTGTCATGTAAGCCTCCTTTCTAAATGGATTAATATCATCAAAAACTTCCTCCTTCTCGATATTCTACATTTGATACAGATAAAAATTGTGTGGTTTTTTCTTCATTCCTCATCCAGCTCTTTTTCCCACCGTATCCACGCATGCTTTTCCGGGTCGCCGGTATCGGCATAAATATCGGTGTCGTCTTCAATGTACGGGTTGCTTATCTTCTCCTCCGGACCGCTATCTTCGGGTCTAACAAAAGTCACGTGCCCGTCTTCAAACAGCACGTTTACACCTTCTCCAGCGCAGCACGATAATTATCCGGCAGTTTGCCCGGAAACGTAACGTCCAACTTTTTCAAAAACTCAACCCGTCCTTTCGGCGGCAAAAGCACGGTTACGGACCCTATCGGCAATTGGGTCTCCTTTTCCAAAAGAATTTTTATTAACGGCCCCTTGCACCTGACTGATCTTACCTGCTCCGGCGAAACGGTCAGTCGGGTTTCCCGTTTGAATATAAACCCATAGACCAACAGAAGCAATAGACCGTCCAGGCCGCCAAGGAATATAACCGGCCCGCCGGTAAACATCAGTAAAATAAAAAATGCAATTAAAGCCCCAAACGCGAGAATGGGCCATAAAAGATTGGGGCTGAGGGTTCCCTCCAGTTCCATCCCATCATCGGCAAAACTAACATATCCTGTTTTTGTGAAGCTCTTCAAGATCGGACGGCGGATGAAATATACTCCTCCATCCGGACATTTTTTCATATATCTGGGCAAATCTAACCGGCGGTTTAGCTTAACAAAAAGCCAGAGAAAAAATATACCTGCTGATATTATCAAAAGCCACAATAATACATGAACCAACACTTCCGTGACAGATTCAGAGGAAGGGATCACGAGTAAACCGACAATAGCGGCAAAACCTATCGTCTGCATAAACCCTAACATTGCAACAACTATGACCGGATAAGCCAGCATTCTGAGCACGCCCTGTAACGGGCGGTATTCCCAAGGAGCTTCCGGCTCCTTTAAATAGCTTCTGTTTGTTGTAACGCCGCCTTCATCCATGTCCTTTTTCCTCATCAGCAAATTTTATTTTAAGAGCTTACGAGTTTTATGCACAACCACCATCGCTGCGATACGGAGACCATAGCTGAACATGACAGAGATTAGGGCAAGAAGCATTAAAAAAAACATGCGGGGCAGGCTTGGTCCTGTGGCCTGTGGGATAACAACAAAAAACACCGCAGGCAGGGCGAAAAAAGATAAAAACCACAACGGCATCAATCCATATCCAGCCTTGACTAACCTGGCAGCCTTGCCAAGGCCCCGCCTGTTCTGCCCTTTCGCGACATTAGAGATTGCTGAACAAGCCAACCAAAAAATCCACACCTCGATCACAATCAGGTAAAATCGAATAAGATTTATAACAAGCCATAACGATAAAAAGTCATCACGTCCCTGAGTCCTGTGCTGTATCAACGGACTGAAAAAAGCGTTGACAACCGCCGCGAAAAGGGCTATGCCGCAAAGCCACATGAAGCCTTTCCTGCCGTCTGTACCGTCGTCCAATCTGCTAAATGCGATGAGGAGAATTATCCAACCAATAAAATCGGGAAGCACATCGACCATGACGTCATAAGTATCGAACAAATCGGGCAGAACGAAACGGAGCGGAAAAGGGATGCGCATAAAAAAGAGCAGGCTCCAGAAAAGCCCCGGCAGCACCTGAATCCAAACCGCTGCGGAGGCTTGTGCTGTAATCTTGTTATTATGACCATTAATTGCTGAATGTATCATTGCTCGTATTTTTCTTTTCCAAAATGCTTTAACCATGATTTTATTCTTTTTGCAAAAGTTCTATAATATCCTCGTTTCCGCCTTCCAAAGCCAAATCAAGAGGGGTTCTGCCGTCGTATCCTTTTTTTTCCGGATCGGCTCCATGATCAAGCAAAAGCCGAACAATGTCCTTATTTGCCCTGCTGACAAGAGCGATGAAAAGTGGTGTGGCCCCGTTATATCTGCACCTGCTGTCCACATTCGCACCGGCCTCGAGAAGAGCACGAACGATTTCAAGTTCATTATGCCATACCGCTGAATGCAAAGGACGCCGATAATCTCCTCCTTCAAGTTCGATATCAGCGCCGGCAGCAATTAAGACTTTGGATACTTCCACTTTCCCCCTGCGGGTCGCCCAATGAAGGGGCGTGTTACTCCGGATATCCCTGGCATGCAGATCAGCATCGTATTCTATCAGGATCGCGGCAATTTCTTCCCGCCCCCAGTGCGCGGCAAAGTGAAGTGCGCTCCAGCCGTCCGCGCCCGGCTCGTAATCAAGCGGGTAGTGGGACGGGTGCTTCAAAAGACCCCGCGCCACATCGGTATGCCCCCGGCAGGCCGCCA
>PUNP01000333.1 GCA_003551785.1 Candidatus Brocadiaceae bacterium
CGTCAAGGGTGTTTGCCAACTGGGCAAGCTCATGATAATGGGTGGCGAAAAGTGTTCGTGCCTCAATTTCATCATGTATATGTTCCGCGGTTGCCCAGGCTATACTGACCCCGTCAAAGGTACTCGTGCCGCGCCCGACTTCATCAAGAATGACCAGGCTGCGGTCGGTTGCATTGTTCAGAATATTCGCGACCTCAACCATTTCGACCATGAACGTGCTCTGGCCGCGGGTCTGCACATCACTGGCTCCTACACGGGTAAATACCCTGTCGACCGCCCCGATAACAGCTTTGTCGGCCGGAACGAAGGAACCCATCTGCGCCATGAGCACTATCAATGCCGTCTGGCGTATATACACACTCTTACCGGCCATATTGGGGCCGGTGACGATGAGCAGGCGGGCACTTTCATGGTTCATTTCGGTATTATTCGGCACGAACTGTTCGTCCATAACCTGCTCCAGCACGGGATGACGCCCTTCAACAATATTCAGTTCTGTATCATCTCGTATTTCGGGTCGCACATAAGCATTCTCCGCGGCTACTTTACCAAGAGAAAGCAACGTATCCAGATGCGCAACGGCTTCGGCAGTGTTCTGGAGCCTGACCGTATAGTTTGCGATCTGCTCCCTGACCTGCGTAAAGATTTCATATTCCAGGTCCATCGCCCTCTCGGAGGCCCCGAGTACTTTTGATTCCCATTCTTTGAGTTCAGATGTAATATAACGTTCGGCATTTTTTAACGTCTGCTTTCGCATATAATCATCGGGCGCTTTATCTTTATGGACATTGGTGACTTCGATATAATAACCAAAAACTTTATTAT
Organism: Candidatus Brocadiaceae bacterium; assembly: GCA_003551785.1. The sequence continues at coordinate 826 of PUNP01000333.1, forward strand.
ATCCGATTTTAAGTGAGGGAATATTCGTTCGTTTTTTCTCATTTGCCTCAAATTCAGCCAGCCATTTCTTTCCCTTTTTAGCAACGTTCCTGAGCTCGTCGAGCTCCGCATTATACCCACTTTTGATGATCCCTCCCTCGGTCAGGGCGGTCGGCGGATCGTTAATGATCGCACACTCAACGACGCCGCTGACTTCATTGACGGGGTCAAGTTTATCGCGGAGTTCACCCAGTAAAAGCGAATCAACGTCTTTGAGGTCAACTTTCAGCGGATCGAGCTGGGCGAGTGAGTTGCGCAAAGCGACCAGGTCACGGGCGTTTGCACGCGCGGTCGCAATTTTCGTGGCAAGGCGCTCTATATCATAGATATTGGAGAGGTAATCCCCGACGATGCGGCGCCGAGAAGAGTTTTTCACGAACTCCTCAACGGCCTGCAGCCTCTTTTCAATTTGCTGCGTGTCTTTAAGGGGAGTAAGAACCCACCGCCTGAGCAGACGTGCGCCGGGGGGCGTCAATGTTTTATCAAGAACTGATATTAAAGCACCCTCCTTCTGGTCACTGCGGATAGTTTCAACAAGCTCGAGCGAGCGCTGAGTGGTTCTGTCCAGCAGAAGAAAATTAGTGGGGTTGAAGGGGGTAATTCTTTTAATATGCTGGATAGCGCCTTTTTGTGTATCGCTCAGGTAGCTGATCACAGCACCTGCAGCACGGATGCCGGCTTCCATTTCAGCACATCCGAAGCCCTCGAGTGAAGCGGTACCAAAGTGCTCGTTAAGTGCAATATTCGCCTCATTCGAAGCAAACTCCCAGGGCGGTCGGCGGGTGATAATACATTGTTGATCAAGTTCTTCGGATACAAGGGCATAGGATTCAGCATACTCCTTTTCACCGACTTCAGGCAGGAGGCATTCGGCGGGCGCAATACGCCTGAGCGTATCCGGCAAGTTCTCCGGCTGCACCTCCTGGAGTTCAAATGAACCAGTGGAAAGGTCAACCCAGGCAACCCCATAAGATGAATCCTGACAGCAAACGGCTGTCAGAAAATTATTGGAACGCCGGTCCAAAATATTCTCTTCGGTCAATGTACCGGGGGTAATAACCCTGATAACATCACGGTCTACAAGTCCTTTAGCTTTATCAGGGTCTTCAGTCTGTTCGCATACTGCAACACGGTATCCGGCTTCAATGAGGCGTTTAATATAATTATCAGCCGCGTGGAAGGGGAACCCAGCCATGGGTATCGGGTTATCCCCCTTCTCCCTGCTGGTCAAGGTAAGCCCTAAGACCCTGGCAACAACTTTGGCATCGTCATAAAAAAGCTCGTAAAAATCTCCCATCCTGAAAAGAAGCAAAGAGTCCTTATACTTTTTTTTAAAAGACATGTACTGCTTCATCATGGGCGTTAAGCCCGAGTTTACCTTTGCCATTGATGGGAAGAGCATATAAAAGAATCGTTAATCAGACTCTGCCTTTCACTTTAGCGCTGCGCCCCGTTCTCTCACGCAGGTAAGTAAGTTTAGCCCTCCTGGCTTTACCACGCCTGGTAATTTTTACGTGGTCGATGGTCGGGCAGGAAACCGGAAAAATACGCTCGACACCTTGCCCTTGAACTATACGCCGCACGGTAAATGTCTCGTTTGCGCCGGAACCTTTGCGTCCTATACAGGTACCGGTGAAGTTTTGAACCCTTGACACATCACCTTCCTTGATTCTGAGCCCGACTTCCAATGTATCGCCCGGGCTGAAATCCGGCAACCCATCCGCTGAATATTCATCTTGTATAGCTTTCAGCAAGCCCTCGCCTTTCAACTGATTCACACTCTGTGCATTTTCCGTCATTTTCAACTCCTTATTTAGTTATTAGATCCGATCTTCGTTCAGAAGTCCTTTTTTCTGACTGCAAACGTCTCCATTTTTTTATTTCTTTATGATGACCGCTCAGCAGCACATCCGGCACTTTAAGCCCTCTGTATTCCGCTGGTCGGGTATAATGCGGATACTCAAGCATCCCATCAGCAAAACTGTCATCCTGTGGCGACTGTTCATGCCCCAGCACACCCGGCAGCAGTCTTACTACGGAATCAACAACTACCATAGCAGCAATTTCCCCACCGCTGAGAACATAATCACCGATAGATATTTCTTCCAGCGGCAGAATGCGCCGAATCCGCTCATCAAAACCCTCATAATGCCCGCAAAGCAACACCAAACGTTCTTCATTGGAAAATTCGTGAGCCGTTGACTGCTTAAACTGCCGTCCCTGCGGTGTCATCATGATCCCCTTTGCAGGGCGCTCATCCATTTCCATTACAGACTCGAAGGCGCGTACAACGGGACCGCATTTGAGCACCATCCCCGGCCCCCCGCCATATGGCCGGTCATCAACCTTTTTATGCTTATCCCGGCTGTAATCCCTTATATCGTGAACGTGATACTCAACCAACTTCTTTTCAGC
>PUNP01000061.1 GCA_003551785.1 Candidatus Brocadiaceae bacterium
ACCGAAGACACGCGCCAGGATAAATATGTGCGGCGAGTCGATGATTATTTAAAGGTAAAGAAGATGCTGGAGGAACAGGAAACCGACCCCCTTCCCATCGAGCCCGATCATGAAGATTACGCCTGGGCCGACGAAGAGCTGGGGGTTTTCAGCGTCAAACACGAGGATGTTATGATTCACGGTTCTTTCCTTATTCCCAGCACCCGCCTGCGAGGCGAAATCTCGCCGGTGGCAAGAATTCATTATACGACCCCGGTCATTGACCGGCTGGCGTATGTGATTATTGACAACAGCCCGCCTTCCGCCGACAAATTGACCCAGGTTCCCCCGCCGCCTAAACTCGATGAAGAACACGTGGATATCTGGAGGGATAGAGACGTAAGAGCGAACCTCAATAACTTCTATCGCCTCCGCTACGGCGATTACCTGATCGGTATGAATACAACCGAGAAAAACACTTATCGGGAAGGCAGTTACAGACTGACGGCGCCGGATGACGTCGAAGCGACAGAAGCGCTTGACCTGGTCTCAGGGCGAATCCTTGATCTCACAGAACCGATTGAGATCAGCCCGCGCTCAACCGTCGTCCTCTACCTGGGAGAGTGAACAGCATAAGCCCGACCACCGGCGCGAAACGGGCCGGACAGCCACGGAGAGAAACTTGGGCGTTACAACACCTTGTCTCGTACTTTGTCTAATTTCAGAAAACCTGATCTCGGGAGCAAGCGATTTGCTCCAGTTTTCATCATTAGTATCTTTTTTTCAGTAGGTTATGTCAATAAAATAAAATTTTCCCGGGAGACTTGGCACGGAAAATGAAAGTGGTACCTTATCTCTTTGAGCGAACTAAAAAAGCATAAAGAGAAAGGTACCACTTGATGCAGCCTATGTTACCTCTTATTCCTGAAGGTGCAAGTCCTGTCAATGAAAAAGTTTCAGTCATCCGGGAGAAGAAACTGGTGGTGTACTATGTGGGAATGTATCCTGTTTATTCTCATCCTGAAAATGATCACGCCTGTTTCCGCCTGACCATTGCCCAGCTTATCACCTCCGGGATCTGTAAAAACAGTGAGATTATCTCTGTCTTTGGTGTTACCAAAAACTGTGTCTGCCGCGCGGTGAAACAGTTACGAAAACGGGGCGTTAAATCTTTTTTCCAGAAACGGAATACTCGCAAAGGCGGTACTAAGCTGACCGCGACAAAATGTCAGAAAGCACAACTTATGCTGGATCGGGGTGTTCCCAGGTATGATATCGCTGATGAACTGGATATCAAGCATGACACCTTCCGTAAGGCGATCAATGACGGCCGTTTGAAAGCATCGCGGGAGACAGCGGAATCGAGCACTCTTTCAGAACGCAGTGCGATGGATTTGAAAGCTGCCGACGGTATGGGTACAGGCTGTACTCGGCTTGATGACCGGATGCTGGCCGCGCTTGCGGGGACGGCGACCAGCGCGCGTACGGAATTCAGTCGTTGTTTAGATGTTCCCAACGCCGCTGCTCTAAGCGCCTTGCCGGCTCTTTTATCCAACGGACTGTTAAACGGCATTGAAAAACTGGGGCAAGTGGAGGGCTATTACTCACAGACACATATCCTTCTGGTGTTATCTATGATGTGTGTCTGCCGGATCAAAACAGTGGAAAAGCTTCAGCGCGGCTGTGCTCCCGGGGAGCTGGGTAAAATACTGGGGCTTGACCGGATTCCGGAGGCCCGCTGCCTGAGAGAGAAAATGGATGATCTTGCCGCGAATACTGCCGTTGAAGAATGGGGCGCGCTGCTCTCGCGGCAATGGATGGATGAGGCTCCGGAGGCGGCGGGATTCCTGTATATCGACGGCCATGTAAAGGTCTACAGCGGGGGCAATAAACTTCCCCGGCGCTTTGTTTCCAGACAGCGACTGTGTCTGAGGGGGATAAGCACCTACTGGGTCAATGACGCCATTGGACAGCCGTTCTTCCTGGTTGAAAAACAAATTGATCCGGGTTTGATTGAAACAATGCGCCACGATATCGTGCCCAGACTTCTACGGGAAGTTCCCTGTCAGCCCGCCGAAGACGAATTGAAATATAATTCCTGTCTTCATCGATTCGTGATAGTGTTTGACCGGGCGGGCTACAGTCCGGCGTTTTTTAAAGAGATGTGGCTGGAATATCGTATTGCCTGCATTTCCTATCGCAAAAACTGCACTGATGAATGGTCCCTGGCGGAATTCAGAGAAATCGAAGCGGTAATGCCGCGCGGGGAGAAAGTGAAAATGATGCTTGCTGAGCGGGGTTCCTGTATTGGAGAAGGGAAAAACGCTGTCTGGGTGAAAGAAGTGCGGAAATTGACTGAGTGCGGCCATCAGACAGCGGTTATAAGCACCGGATATTCTCTGGACATGACCACGATCGCTTTGCGAATGTTTACCAGATGGTGCCAGGAAAACTTTTTCGCATATGCGATGCATCATTTTCCTATTGAAATACTTATGCAGAATTCTAAAGAACCTTTCAGTGGTACCGAAAGGGTCGTCAACCCGGCCTGGCGAGAAATGCAACGGAAGCACCGTTCGGTTACCGGTAAAATGGTGCGCAGACAGGCCAAGTTCGTCAGTGTCGACTCGGAAAAAGCCGCCGCGGCCGATCATCCGGATCATGAAAGGTGGGAAAGAAAAAAAGCTGTGCTCCTGGAGCAGATACAGGAACTGACAAGCGAAAAGGAAACTGTCTCAGAACAGATGAAAGAGACTGCGAAACATATAACCTGGGATCAGCTGTCTGAGGAGGATAAATTCATGAAGCTGCCGCCGGCCAGGCGGTGTTTAATGAATACCGTTGCCATGATAGCATACCGTGCGGAAACCGCGATGATTACCATGATGGATGAAAATATTTCCTCCACCTCGGAAGCACGCGCCATCCTCCAGAATCTTTTCCTTTCACCGGCTGATCTGCTGCCGGATGAAGACAACGAGACTTTGACAATCCGCATTCACGCCGCCTCAACGCCGGCAGTCAACCGACATCTGGAAAAACTTTTCGAGGTGCTGAATGAGACTCGGACGATTTATCCCGGAACAGAGCTGACGATGAAATTTTGCACTCTGAACAACATCACCCATAATCCCGATTAGGTACCATCAAATCTTCACAGAGGTAAGGAAGTCTGAGCCTGGGCGGAGAATACGGGATTTGTCATTGTGGAACGGCACGTTGATCTACCGCCCTATCACTACGGAATAATAACCAAGAAAGGACAGGCCATATGAAACCCATTGCGGGGTCTGTTC
>PUNP01000009.1 GCA_003551785.1 Candidatus Brocadiaceae bacterium
ACCACCACTGGGCTTGGCCCAGTGGATTTGATGACTGACTACCAGAACCGCTTTGACCACCCAATCTCCCTACGGGGCTTGTCCCCGTGGAAGTAGTGACTGCTTATTTCGATCGTCATTTGACAATACCATGAGGAATGTACAATTTTGGGAACGAAAATAATGATGCGAAGTCCCTCTTTTTTCGACCAAGCTTAATGGTAATGGCATTCTAACGCCCCAAGTCTGCATTTTTTCGTCAATCCCGCCTCGACAGAGACGATGTTAGGCAGCCTCGGGTTTTCAACCCGGGGATTGTGTACCCAACCCCACGATGGGCACCCCGAACTGGGCGCTGTAGAGAGTCCATTTTCACAGCAATTTTCGTTCTTGACGGAGACACCTAGCGAATCGGCGTATTATGCCGTTGACGACAATGTTTGACTGCTCGAGGTTCAACCTCTATACTATAACTTATAAGAGATAACAAGATACCACTTATACTCATTAATAGATCGAGCGTAATGAAAATTTATCTTGATAATTGTGCGCTTCAAAGGCCGCTTGACGATACTTCTAAAATGAGAATTCGTTTGGAAAGTGAAGCTGTGATTGAAATAATCGAGGTTATAGAATCGCATACTATAGAACTGCTGACTTCCACCGTTCTGGAGTATGAAATTCATAAATGGGGAGACCCTTTCAGAGTTGAATTCACCCTCCGAATCCTTTCGTTGGCCTCGAAGAATATCACTTTGCAAAATCACATTATTGAGCGTGCTGTGGAATTTGAATCGTATGGGGTGGATGGAATTGATGCACTACACCTTGCTGCTGCTGAAGATGGTGGCGCTGATTATTTATGTACTTGTGATGTCAAGTTCTTAAAGAGAAGCAAGGAAATTCGGGGTGGAGTGACCACAAAAGTGATTTCACCTGTAAGTTTTGTGGAGGTACATGATGAAAACCCAGACCTTCTTGAATCACATCCCAGGCGTCCAACAATTTATCCTGATTTAAATCATACCATTCCTGGTTATATTTTACTAAGTAACGGATTTAAATGCAAGATATGGAGTTCAGAGAGGAATTTGCGCTGTAAGATATTCTGCGTATCGGCAATCCGGGAGTTTCCTTAAATTCTCCCATATGTAACATTTTCGGAGGGCGCAAATTCCAAAATCCACCGACCTGAAAGGTCATCATAATTTATCAGCGTTCTATTCTGGGGGTATGAAACGGCGTTTTGTCGAGGCACGCCATTGACTTTTATGCAAAAACGATGTATAATGTCAAATATGCATAAAAGGCGATTCGTCCGAACATTTCACGCGTTTTTAGTGATACATCTGTGGCCAATGTTAATCATTGTCCTCAGTTTATGAAGAGTTCGGGGGATCAAGTTAATCTTTGGTTGGGTAGTGAAGCATGCGCAGGCGTTATATAAAACGAAATATCGAGCGCGAGTTGAGAGAGGCGGCCGAACAGTTCCCCGTCGTTATGCTGACCGGACCACGCCAGTCCGGTAAATCGACCTTGCTCCAGCACGTTTTCAACGAGAAAACTACATCACGCTTGATGATCCCTTTCTCAGAAAACAAGCGAATGAAGACCCCCGGCTCTTTTTGGAAAATGCAGGCGCTTCCTCAATCATTGAAGAAATTCAATACGCGCCGGATTTGCTTTCCTATATAAAAATGGACGTTGACCGTGACCGTTCTTTTTCCGGGAAATATATCCTCGCCTGTTCACAGCATTTCCCTCTGATGGAGAACATTTCCGAAACCCTTGCAGGGCGTGTTGCAACCTATCGGCTTCTGCCTTTCGCCTGGCAGGAAGCCAACTTGCCCGAAACGCTGAACGTGAAAGAGTGTTTTGAAAAGCTGTTCTGCGGGTTCTATCCCGACCCGCTCGTTCATGGCGTTGAGAGTAATCGCTACTTCAGCTCATATATGAATACATACATTGAGCGCGACATAAGGCAAATCATGGCCGTGCGCGATCTGACGCTTTTCCAGAATTTTTTCGAACTGCTGGCCGCACGGACGGGTTCAATTTTGAATCTTAACGCCGTCTCCAATGATTGCGGGGTCAGTTTTCCGACCGTCAAACGCTGGCTCTCGTTACTGGAGAGTACCGGCGTGATCTATTTGCTCCGGCCCTATTATAAGAACCTTTCAAAACGCGTAGTAAAGAGCCCGAAACTGTATTTCACAGATACCGGACTCCTCGCACACCTTTTGCGCTATCCGGACGCTGCTACCATGCAAAAAGGACCGATGGCCGGCACCTTCTTCGAGAACTTCATCGTTATTGAGGCTCTTAAACACAAGCTTAATTACAATGCAAAGGTGGAACTTTACTTTCTTCGCGACTCGAATCACAACGAGGTTGACTTGATCCTGGAGTCAACCCATCAACATCATCTGTTGGAAATCAAGCTGAGCAAGACACCCCGTTACCGGTTTGCTGAGCCCATAAAACGGTTACGGCCTGTTTTCGAAAAGACACAAGGAACCGTCCTATGTTTTGCCGGGGAGCATTACGCCCTGGAAAAGGGAATAAAAATTGCACCCTGGACTTATGTTTACGAATTGCTTGATGTAATAACAGATTGAAGAGAATGCCGTATCAGCAGCGTATGTTGGCTTATCCGTCGCATTAGTTCGTATTGAGCGTATCGGCATGAGCGTGTTGATGCTGAACGTCTTGGGAAAGATGTTACAATGTCCCGGCCACCCGCTGGAAGGGGTGGATCGGGACGATCCGGAGGGGGTGGGATATTATATCGACCCGGACATGCCGGCGCAGCGGCATGACAAACGAATAGTTGCGGCCGACCGGCCCCCGTGGGAGCTGAACCACGGCGGTGTGGGTGTGAATGTGCTGTTTGAAGACGGAGAGGTCAAACTTATACGCCCCGGGGACAACGGTCCGCCGGATAAAATCAGCAACCCGTATATCGAAGAGGATACCGATATTTATGCCGACACCGGCGATCCGTATAAACATGCATGGATACGGTGGGAGCGGGAGCCGAAAGGTAAATAAATGCAGGATATAAAAATCCCCGGCGTCCTTAGAGGACGGGAAATAGCAGCCCAGGGGCTCATCCTGGTTTTTGAGCGGTAAAGAACAAAATGCAATCTGAAAGGACTAGTGGTTCATTCCACTTGTTTTTGTGGTTCAGAGTCATTCTGACGAGGTCATTTCGAGGCGCGGCGACAAAGTCGACCCCCAAGGGTCCCTGCGGTGCCGCAACGAAGAAATGGCTCGTCGGTCCTGGTAGTCAGT
>PUNP01000694.1 GCA_003551785.1 Candidatus Brocadiaceae bacterium
CATCCGATACGCGCAGGCGGAGCCGCCCATCCTCCGGCTCCGCCCCGATCGCGATCCAGGCGGCCCCGCGCTCCAGGGCGCCCTCCACCAGAGGCTGGAGCAGCAGGTACGGCACCCACGCGTCGAGAGCATCCGGATCGACGTCGATCTCCACGGACAGTCCCCGATCCCGGCGCGCCTTCTCGATCTCCAGATAGGGCCGAAGGAGCTCGACCTCCTTCTCGAGCGAGATCTCCTGCTGCTCCCCGCGGGAAATGGCGGCACGGAGCAGGTCGCCGAGGTGGGCGGTCATCCGCTCGGCGCCGTCCGGGTCCCGCCGCACGCGCGACGAGATGCCCTCCAGCGTGGCGAAGAGGAAGTGCGGCTGGAGCTGCGCCTTCAGCGACTGGAGCTGCGCATCGACGAGCCGGGCCTCCAAGGCGGCCGTGGCCAGCTGCAGCCGCGATGAGGTGAGCTCCTGGACCCGGGCGCGCCGGTAGTAGTCGAGCGCGTACCCCCCCGCGAGCACCAGGATGTAGGTCAGGATGTCCCACGGGAGCAGATTCACCAGGAAGGCCCGCTCCACGGGCATGCGGACAGCCCATCCCATCCAAAGGGCGACGGCCGCCGACCCCCAGAAGCGGAGGGTGAGGAGGAGCGCGCCGGCAACCAGGTGGATGCCGAGCACCTTGGGCCAGCGGTCCCTGGAGAGCGGAAGGCGGCGGGCCAGGAAGGCTGCGGCAACCATCACCAGCGCCCAGGAGTACGTCCAGCGCAGCGCTCCCTGTAACGCCTGGTCCCATCCGACAGCGGGTCGCCCCGGCATTTCGAGGACGACCCTCGGAGTCGCCATGAGAATACCGATCAGCGTCCAGAAGGCGAAGAAGCCGAACCAGAAGAGCCAGCGGCTGCGGCCTTCCCAGAGAGAGCCGCGGAGCGCGCCGGGGCTCCCACTCCGCGTGTCGCCGGTCCTTTCGCTCATCGGCACGGCCCGAAGGAGGCTGCTGCGGTGACGGTCATGCAGGGATACTCAAAGACGCCAGGAATGTGCGGGCGCGCAAGAGGCGCACGCCGCCCGAGAGGAGCGGCGTGCGCCGATGCGGATACAACGGGGCGCGATCCGTCAGGGTCAGACCCTCCCCCGCGCGAGCGTGCGGTTCTGGAATCTCGTGGTGGCGATTCGGCGCGCCGCCTCCCCCACGTCGGGCGAGGCGAGGAGCGCCTCCACGCGGGTGTAGCGCTGGAGGGCCAGGTCGTTGCGACCCACCTGGCGGTAGAGGTCGACTGCTTCGGTGAGCGCGCGCACCTGCATGGTCGGCTGCCCGAACCTCTCCGCGTGACGGGCAATCCGGTCGAGGTGCCGCGCCGCACGCAGCACACTTCCGTGGGCGTTCTCGATCTCGGCCACCTGCCAGAGCGCGTGACCCGGGAACTCGCCAGCTTCGATCTGCCGGTCGGAGACCCGGCGGTATTCCCGCCGCGCCTCGCGCCAGCGCCCCTCCCTGAGGAGGGCTTCGGCGGCCTCCATCTGGTCCTGGCAGCAGGCGGAGGCGGCACGTAGGTCGGGCTCGACGTCCGGCTGGATGGCCAGGACGGGAGCGGGATGCGCCACGGCGAGCGCGGCGACGAGCAGGGTGGCTGTCGGCAGGATCCTCATGATGCGACTCCTTTCGGTGGGTGATCAACCCGCACAGTGCGGGCTGCACCGAAAAAGCTATTCGAGGAGAGCGGACCCTCCTACGGTTTCGGGACGAGTGGCGGAATCGGCGGGCCGAGGCGCCCGGGAGGCGCCACGAATCGGCCGCTGTGGAGATGAGCCGCCGGGCTGCGGTGGGATGCACTCCTCCGCGCCCTTCCGCGGAGGGCACGGGCTCTGCGACATCCCTCCCGACGGACCGGAGCCCCGGAAGGAGGGAGATGAACGAGAAAGACAGGCTGCCGGAGGATATCCTCCGGCGGATGCGGGCGAGAAACGACCTGCTCCAGGATTACCTGCACAGCTACCAGGGCCGCCTCGGCCTCCAGCGCCTGATCCGCGGGATCGCGCGGACCGCGGCGCGCGTCCGGGGAGACGGAAAAGAAGCACCAGAGGATGATGACGAGGCCGGAGGGCGCTGACGGAGGCGGGATGCGCATCGGCCGCGCCTTGAGGCTTTTTTTCCCACGGGACGTTGCCCGCCGGTGTCCGGCAGCTGCACCAGACGCATGAGCGGGGCACCGCGGGCGCGGCAGGGCTACCGCAGCCTTGGGGATCTCGGGCGGGACCTGTACGCGGTGGCGAGACTCCCCCGCGCCCTGCTCCGCCTCCTCCGCGGCCGCGCCGTCGGACATGCCTTCCGGGAGCGGCTCATGCTGACCGTCTCCGGCGTGCACGCCTGCCCGTACTGCGTCCGTCTGCACGGCTCGCTCGCCCGTCGCGCGGGCATTTCCCGCGCGGAGGTGTCCCGGCTGCTCGAGGGGCTGGTCGGCGACGCTCCGCCCGCGGAGCTCACGGCGCTCGAGTTCGCGCTCCACTGGGCGGAGTCCGGGGGGCGGCCAGACGCGCGGTCGCGCAGGGTGCTCGAGGAAAGCTACGGCGCGGAAACCGCACGCGAGATCGAGGTGGCGCTCCGGCTGATCCGGATCGGCAACCTTACCGGAAACTCGTTCCGCCGGCTCCTCCCCGCGCGGATCCGCCACCGCTGACCCTGATCTCCCCGGTTCCCCTCATCGCGCAGAGCAACCTCAAGGGTGTCTTCCGGAGGTGGAAGCCGCGGCTCTTGGAAGGTCGCGCTCGTCAGCGCTCGTCCGTCCTCCCCAGAAGCTCGAGCACCACGGGGGTGATGTCGAGCTGGGAGGGAGCGCCGCCCACCACGCCCCGGATCCGCTCACCCATCTCCCGGCCGTCGGCTCCGGCGCGGGCCACCACCCAGAGGATCTCGCTGTCCTGCGCACTGGGGCTCCCGTGCCACGAGCGGTAGAGCTTGGAAAAGTAGAAGCGCTCCTCGATCGGATCCACGTCCCGGTAGCGGGAGAGCACCATCACGTCGCCGGCGCGATGCCCGTAGGGACCGACCGCGAGGTCCTCGAGCCGCGCCTCCAGATCGAGCAGGTCCGGCCGCGGGTTCGCCGCGAGGTAGTCGGCCACGGAGACGAGACGCTCTCCGTTCCAGATCCGGAACGGCTCCGCCTCCTCGATCCCGCGCGCATCCCGCGCGAAGATCAGGTCCAACGTGCCGCGCAGCTTCGGCGCGGCGGTGCCGTCGCGGTGCGCGCGCTCGAGCGCCCGCACGACGGGAAGGACGTCCTCGTCCA
>PUNP01001013.1 GCA_003551785.1 Candidatus Brocadiaceae bacterium
CAGCGGCGGCGCTTACGCACTTTTTAAACTGACAGAGGCGGTTATGCTCTATACTTTGCCGCTATTCCTGATCCTGCTGTTCTGGGCCGGAAGCCTCAACCCGCTGGCTATAATAGGTAAATATGTTGTCATACTCGTGTTGATCATTCTCATAAAGAATACTAATCCGCGGCTCAAGGTCGGTCAGGCGCTCCGGTTCTTCTGGGGGCCGGTCACTCTGCTGGCGCTTTTGTCGCTTATCCTCGCATTTATGGGGTTTTGAAGGCTGTATGAGCGTTAAATTAAAATCATTGACCAAATCTCTGTGGGTTTTTCACGCGGCACTGGCGCCGTGCAATAACTGTGATATAGAGATTCTTGACCTGCTGACTCCGCGTCATGATGTTGAGCGCTTCGGGATAAAACTTGTTGGCAGTGTCAGGCATGCGGATGTACTGCTTGCCTCCGGTGTTCCAACTCCCAAGACTTTAAAGCGATTTAAAGAACTGTACAGTAATGCGCCAAAGCCGTGCCTTGTGGCTGCTATAGGCTCTTGTGCCGCAGGCGGGAATATGTTCAGGGATTCATACCACAGTCCGTGTTTGCTCGATGATCTCGTCCCGGTGGATGTCTATATACCCGGCTGCCCGCCCAAACCGGAGGCAATGATCGCAGGAGTGGTTAAACTCATCGAAAAAGTTAATAAACAGAGTTAAAATATGTCGGTAACAGAAAAAATCAAGCAAGGGCTGGGGGAAAAAGTGGTGGATTGGAACCGCTATTCACCCAGAAGAGTGTACGTGACCATACGGCCGGAAGACCTGAAGGAGGCGGCGCTGTTCCTTTTTAAAACCTGCGGGTTAAGGCTTTGTATCGCTACCGGCACGGATACACCGGAGAGCATAGAAATATCCTATCATTTCAGCAGTGATGAGACCGGAGAAATATTTTCGCTCAGAGTGCACCTGACCGATAAGGATAACCCGGAACTCGATTCACTCACCGACGTGACAACCGGCGCGAACTGGATTGAGCGTGAGATGTGGGAACTGCTCGGTGTGAATTTTGTCGGCCACCCGAAACTCGAAAGACTGCTGCTGAATGAAGACTGGCCGGAAGGGAAATATCCGCTACGCAATACGCCTGATGAACAGGGGGAACTTTATGGCTGAGATGAAAAAAGTTGTCATACCTATCGGGCCCTATCATCCGCTTCAGGAGGAACCGGAAGCGTTCAGGCTCTATGTCGAAGGGGAAAAAGTTGTTGATGTTGACGTGGTGATCGGATATACCCATCGAGGAATTGAAAAACTCGCCGAGTCCAAGCAATACGACCAGGTGCCTTTTTTGGTGGAAAGAATCTGTGGAATCTGTTCGACTTCTCATCCGTTTGCTTATGTGCAGGCTGTAGAAGACCTGGCAGGTATCGAAGTGCCTGAAAGGGCTCTCTTTATACGATCTCTGACAGGCGAATTGGAAAGGCTGCACAGCCACCTGCTCTGGCTTGGCCTCGCCGGACACTTCCTGGGATACAATACCGTGTGGATGTGGGCCTGGAAGTATCGTGAACCCGTACTCGATATGTTCGAGATGTTTTCCGGCAACAGAAACCATTACGCTATGATGAAAGTCGGCGGGGTGCGCCATGATTTTAAAGATGAATACGCCACTCCGTTAAGTGATGCTATGGACGAGGCGCAAAAAGCGGTGGAAATGTTCAAAGGCGCCGTGATGGACGACCCGGTAATACATGCCCGGCTCAAAGGCGTTGGCGTCCTCACTTATGATGAAGCTGTCGATTGGTGCGTGCTTGGCCCGACGGCCAGAGCCTCCGGTGTCGATATCGATGTGCGTCGTGATGATCCTTACGCCGCTTATGACCGTCTGGATTGGGACGTGATCGTTCAGGAGGAGGGCGATGTTTTCGCCAAGGCCGTTGTCCGGCTGCTGGAAATGGAAGAATCCATAAAAATGATCAGGCAGTGTATTGAGCTTATGCCGGACGGCGAAATAGATGCCGGAGTTAAGGATATCCCGCCGGGCGAAGGAATCGGAAGGGTGGAGGCGCCCCGCGGCGAATGTTTCCATTACGTGAAAGGTGACGGCACGAACCGCCCGGTCAGGCATAAGGTGCGCGCACCCAGCTATATGAATGTCGCCTCAAATAATGTCGCTGCCGTCGGAGGGGAAGTTTCCGATGCTGCAATTACACTGGCTGCTGTCGACCCCTGTTACTGCTGCACCGAGCGAATGTGCGTTATAGATGCGGATACGGACAGCAAAATGATGACGGGCAGAGACCTGATCCGGTTGTCCCAGCACAAAACACAAGAAATCAGGGAGAAAATGGGAATTAAAGCATGAATACTGCACTTTTAACCATTATTATACCTTTTGTCGGTGCTTTGCTTGTTGCACTGGCTTGTGACCGTATGAAACAACCGCTTTCTGCCCTGGCGCTTGCCCTGACGCTTGTTTTTGCCTTGATGACGGTGCCTGCTGTTATAGGGGGAAGTGTGCTGGAATTCAGTTTCCCAGCTTATGCTTTAGGTGTTGACTGGTTCGCTCTTTCCTTTGCCGCCGACGGACTGGCGGTCTTCATGGCCGCTGTCAGCACCCTGGTCGCTTTGGTCATTTCTATCTACGCTGCCGGGTATATGAAAGATTATCCCAATAAAGGAACCTTTTACTTCTGGATGCTTCTTTTTGTCGGCTCGATGATGGGGCTGATTTTCTCCTCCCACCTGCTGCTTATTTATGTCTTCTGGGAGATGACTGCTGTCTGTTCCTGGCGGCTGATCGGTTTTTACCGCGGTGAAGAGGATGTCAAAGCTTCGGACAAAGCGTTTTTAGTTACGTTTTTCGGCGCTTCACTGCTGCTGGCAGGTATCGCACTGGTATTTGTTCAATACGGAACGCTCGAACTGAGTGAACTGAGCGGTGAGGCTATCCCAACCCTCCTGGCGTTGCTGTTTTTCGGCGGTATCGTTTCCAAATCCGCCCAATTGCCGCTCCAGACCTGGCTCCCGGACGCCGGTGTTGCACCGACCCCGGTCACCGCTCTGCTGCATGCCGCCGTGCTGGTTAAAATCGGCGTTTACGTGTTCGCCAGGTTGTTTATGCGTTCTTTCCTGCCGGGAGAAGAGTTCCTGACTATCGTTCTGTCCGTCAGCATCGCCACCATCCTGGTGGGGGCGGGATCGGCGCTCGTAGCAACGAATATAAAGAAAATACTCGCCTATTCAACGATCAGTCAGCTCGGGTATATTATGCTGGCTCTGGCCTTAAA
>PUNP01000341.1 GCA_003551785.1 Candidatus Brocadiaceae bacterium
CCTGCCGGTGGTGTCCGGTTGTTCCTTTCGCAAAAGTGGTCATCCGGATTTTTCCAAGAGGAGCCAGCCGGCTGACGGTGTCTTCATCGCTTGAGCCGAACGACGGCCTGCCGTGTTCTTTGTCACTGGAATTGATCTCCGTGTTAAAATCGCCTTCCAAACCGAACTCCCGGGCATTATTTTTGTCTGCTGCCGTCGGGCGCGGCGGGCCGAACAAACGTATGTTGGCATCCATAATCTCGAACATCTTATCGTTGGGCAGGCGGTTATGTATAGCTGTGATAGTAGAAGCTTTAAATGTCGTCTGCGTGGCAATGGATGCGCCACGGGCGCAATCATCGACCAATCCCCGCATTTTATCAACCTGAGCCCGGTCATGCCCGCGTATGTAATACCAGCTTTTCGCATATGCCGGAACCACATTCGGGGCGTCACCTCCATGTTTAATCACCGAATGGATACGTACATTGTCGGGGATGGATTCGCGCAGGTAATTGACGGCTATATCGAAAAGTATAGCAGCATCCAGTGCGCTTTTGCTGCCCACCGGATACGAGCCGTGTGCGGTCTTGCCATAAAACTCATAAAAGACGGAATCGAGAGCGGCACCTCCGTGATAGGACGCGCTGGTATTGGCACTTGGATGCCAGACGATGCAGACATCCAGGTCACGGAATGCGCCGTCGCGTGCCATATAGGCTTTCCCGGCCAGAAGCTCTTCGGCGGGGCACCCGTAATAGATTACAGTTCCTTTGAGCTTTTTACGAGCAAGAATTGAGGCGGCGGCGACAGCACCGGCGGCGCTTCCGGCCCCCAGCAGGTTGTGCCCACAGCCGTGTCCGTTCTCGCCCGTTCCGGGGCCGCAGTCGGGGAGAGCATCGTATTCGCCCAGAATTCCGATGCAGGGATCTCCGCTGCCGAAAGAAGCCCGGAATGCCGTAGGGATATCCTTGAAAGGAAATTCTACATCAAACCCGTATCGTTCGAGAAAGACGGCGACCGACTTCGAAGACTCATATTCCCTGAATCCGAGTTCGGCCAGTTCTGCGATC
The DNA here is from genome assembly GCA_003551785.1 of Candidatus Brocadiaceae bacterium. Next base: position 1,053 of record PUNP01000341.1, read on the forward strand.
TCTCGGGCCAGTTCCCAGGTTTCGTCGGAAATCCTTTTTATTTCCTTTGTTATTTCTTGCTTTTTGACTTTGTCGTTCATTATCATAAGTAATAAGTAATAAGTAAAAATATCTTTTAATGGAAAGCTCTACTCTTCCGGTATTTCGGGCGTGCTGAATTCGTTTTTTGCCGACCAGTTTGAAACTTCTCCAACTTCAAAGAGTATCGTGGGCACGTCATCCCGGATCAAGTAGCCTTATTTCTTCCCTACTGTCGTTTCTTCGTGCTCTTTGAATCGCATTGGCAAGTCAGTGTACATCCATTCAGCAAGACGATTTTGCTTCAGTGAATCCAGCAGTTCATTTTTTACGCAGACAGCAGTTCGATGATCTGCAGCAAATTCCGCGGAGTGTGATAGGGGTCTTTGACAGGAAGCGCCGTCACTCTTGTGTCGGGACGCCCCACTCGGTCACGGATGCTTATCCATTCACCGATTTCTTTGTCAGGGTTGGGGAAAGTACTGAAAGTATAATCAAAAACCTTATCGTGATCCTGCAGATAATCAGCATTCCCTGTCAGGTTATATGCCAGCAGGAAGGTGTACAAAGCCTCGGTATGCGGCCACCAAAGTTTGTTATCCCAGTTTTTCTCCACTTTGTCGACCATGTCTTCATTTTCCAGCCCGCGTTTGCTTCCGCGGGGCGGGCCGCCGTTTTTGTGAGTATATTGAAAAATCCCGTCGTACTCCTGATCCCACCCGATGGAAAGTGCTTTATGGGCTAAGCGCGCCGCTTTTTCAATCAGATGATGGTCGTTTTGCTCGACAGCATGGTGCATGATGAACCACATATCTTCGATGGTATGGCCGGGGTTGACAAAGGTTCCCAAAATCGTATCGACCGGCACACCGTTTTCATCAACCATTTCCAGCACATATTCGTCATGCACGAAGTCGTCCATAATCTCTCGTACGAACACGCCGTTTTGCGACTGTATCCCTGCGGCACGCTTGTCTCCCGCTACCTTCAGTGCGGATGCGGTTTCCTGTCCGGTGTTGAGTGCAATCATAGGAATACCGTGCATTTTATAGCCTGCCGGGATCGGATAGGGTTCGGTTCTTATGTTCCCCTGTTCAATCCGCCGGACAATGGAATCGTGTAGCTCTACCGCCCGGTCTAAAATGTACCCGTTTTCCGTGACGGATGCATACCTGGCCAATCCCATCGTGACGAAACAGTCGGCGTAAATGCTTACATCGTAACCTGATCCGGGCCGTATTTCTTGAGGTTCGCCGGATTTATTGACGAGAAATGCGCATTTCCCATCGTCCATAATACAATGTTGAAGTATGAACGTGGCACCCTGGTCGGCCTGTTCTATATATAATTCCCTTTTTGAACCATCCAGGTAATTTTTATCGATTTCCGCCAGCTTGGACAGTACCCAAAGAAAACGTCCCTGCGACCATGTGAACTTGTCGGTGCTGTGCAGTTCTCCGGTCTTATTGTCGAAGCAGTTGTAATACCCTCCATCTTCTTTGTCAATAGACCTATCCATCCAAAAAGGTAAAATACAGTGAAAAAGGTGGTCTTTATAATAATTCAGCAGTTTGTCTTTCATATTATTTTCCATTATCTTTCCTCAATAGTCAAAAAAGCTGTTTCCATGTTCTCCGATGCAGCGCTGACCACCGCTTTCCCCCAAGCTTCGACATCGATCAGGCCGCGCCCGTTATTCATCTGCACCCGCCGTGAACCCGTTGCGGTGCCCAAGTTGTCAATGAGACGACCGTTTCCGGCTATTCCGTAACTCACCCACGCATACGAGTCGGCGCATAAGACGCCATTGTTGTCGGTTGCAAGCACCTGCAAAGTCTTTCTTTTGCGCTCATTGCGTATTACAGAGAGTGTTAAAGTTTCCGGGTTGCTCCATAATTCAGTCTGATAGTTAATTACGGCCTTGTCACTTACGTGCTGTTCTTTAGATTGACCGATTGCGATGACCTCATTTTCTCCGTCTCGCAGGACGGTGTTCCAGCGCAGCCCCATCGCCGGAAAGTCATGCGGATTGCGTCGGCGTTTTCCGAGACTTTTTCCGTTAAGGAAAAGTTCAGCCGAATCGCAGTTGGAAAACACCTTGATTTGTTTGGTTTCATTGGGCCGTCCCCAGCGGACATACGCGTGATGGGCGTGGATATGTACCATGGGTTTTTCAGCCCAGTAGCTCTGAAAGAG
>PUNP01000816.1 GCA_003551785.1 Candidatus Brocadiaceae bacterium
CGGATTCTTAATCCGTGGGTCCGGGGTTCGAGTCCCCGAGGGGGTACCATCCTTTTAAGCCCTCTCAGGCCCTTTAAGGCGCCTGAGAGGGCTTTTTCTTTTCACTTGCACTGTTGCGCAGTATTTTGCCTGTGATGACCTAAAGTGCCGATTGAATGCCACAAATGACATACGTTAATTACCATTGGGGTCGGACGAGGTAAGCAATGTAATATTTGATTATACGCCTTACAACGAGACTGTATAATGCTTAGAGACGTGTTTTTTGGAATGCCATGGTCAGGCTCCTATAAGATGTCCCCGGGGCATTTTTACTTTTGTCACTGTGTTTCGCATGGCCGTTGACGAGAATCAATATGGACGGAGTCGATCATGCCGCCGGATTACCCACCAATATAGTTTCCATTCCTTTTGACGATCTCGGCTGGGCGGATCTGCTCTCCCATGGGAATTAGCACCACCGTCGAGATTTCCATAATTCTGATTTTTATGCTACTGACCGGAAAACATCTCGATAGGGACGAAGGCAACTTGACAGCGCAAATTTATCCTGGTATATTAATCTTGATACTGTTTTTCAAATATTCTTAACCCGAACATTTCATAAACCAACGGCACTATTTAATATAACGAATTGATATACAATATGTTAAGTATCATATTGGGGGCTTCCCAAATTTGCAGTGTGTACAAGTGGGCCCTCAAACGGCGGTTTACCCTTTCTGGCGCGTCTTCAGCGGCGCATATGCGGCAAAAGTCTGCACTTGCAGTATACGAATACAGCGGCGTTTGACATTTGCCGCATATGCATCACTGAAAACGCGTGAAATATTCGGGTTAAGGGGGATGAATGAGCGAGAATCGACAATGATAAGAGCATCTTTTCAAGCTGGACGCGGCGTTGACGACGAGAAGGTGGTGGAGCGTTATTTTCGCGGTGAAGCGGAGGCGGTTCCGTGTAAGACCCTCTACGAAGTGGTCGATCTGGTTCGAAACGGGGCTGCTGACAGAGGCATTTTGCCGGTAGAGAACACTATAACCGGCTGTATCACGCATTCATATGATCTATTGCTGGAAACCAGACTGAATGTGACGGGAGAGTTCATACTGTCGACAAAGCACTGTTTTCTGGCTCTCGAAGATACTCCGTTAAAGAGCCTTAAGGTGATCTATGCGCACCCTTCCGCCGTCGCGCAATGCGAGGTCTTTCTGCGCCGTTTTGACGATGCAGAAGTCGTGCCTGTCCGCAATACAGTCGAGTGTATAGCAAAAATCAAGGAGCACTGTTCAAAGGAATCGGCCATTATTGCTACTGAAGAAGATGCCGAGGAGCATGATATGAAGGTCATGGAAAGCGGCATTGATGACTATCCCAACAATCAGACCAGGTTCATGATTGTGTCCTCTGATGAACCGACGCCGTCGCGTCGGGAATGCCGTCCTTACAAGACCAGTGTTGTTTTCGATACTTTCAATCAGCCGGGAGCGCTATGCAGCAGTCTTGGCATTTTTGAGAGACATGAGGTCAACCTTACTTTTTTAGAGTCGCGACCTCATAAGACAGAACCATGGAAATACCATTTTTTTGCTGATCTGGAGGGGCATAAAGGTACTGCCGGCGTTGCTGCCGCCCTGGAGGAACTTGAGTCGAAAGCTGAATTCACGCATGTTCTGGGCAGTTATCCACGCTGGGTCGGGGAATTTTCTGCTGCGGGGGCGGCCGGCGGCGAACCGGATGAAGGCTCTCCGGGTCCCCGAACAGATATTCGGGCACCGCTGTACAGTCTGCGCCGTCGGCCGGAACCCACCACTGTTCAAGTGGGCGAGGTCGTCATAGGCCGTGAAACGTTCACGGTCATGGCCGGTCCTTGCAGCGTCGAAGGGCGGCGTCAGCTTTTTGAAACCGCCGGTCTGGTTGTTGAATCCGGCGCCGGAGTTTTGCGTGGCGGTGCTTTCAAACCGCGCACCAGCCCCTACAGTTTCCAGGGGATGAACGAGGAGGGATTGAAGCTCCTGCGTGAGGCCGGCCGGGAATACGGGATACCGGTTATTACCGAAGTGATCTCTGTGGAGACGTTACCGCTTGTTGAACATTACGCCGATATCATCCAGATCGGCGCTCGAAACATGCAGAATTTCGTGTTACTTACCGAAGCCGGCCGTCTTAATAAACCCATTTTGCTGAAGCGGGGGCATATGGCGACGCTGAAGGAACTTCTGCTGTCCGCCGAATATATTCTCAAACGCGGCAATCCCCATGTCATACTCTGTGAGCGTGGTATCAGAACTTTCGAGACGGCTACACGTAACACACTGGACCTGAGTGCAGTGCCTTATCTCAAATCACAGACACATCTTCCGGTTGTCGTCGATCCCAGTCACAGCACGGGCGTTTCCCGCCTCGTGCCGGCAATGGTGAAAGCGGCTGCAGCCGGCGGAGCAGACGGGATACTTGTCGAGGTCCATTTCTCACCTTCAACCGCTCTCTGTGACGGCGCACAATCGCTCGACGGCAATGAATTCGGGGAGTTGATGCAAGAACTTCGAAGGATCGTTCCGGTTTTTGGAAAACAATTGACATAGAGCATAACCGTAGTATGATAAGTAACGCACCAGATGCGGGGGGGCCTGGCGATCGACAAGACTTGCGACAAAGGTTACGACTGAAGTTGCGGCATTTGCCCAATATCGCCTTTCCTAGTGCTTAGTTGCATAACTAAGGCTAATCTTTGGTTATTTTTTTTACTGCAGAGAACGCAGAGGACAGCTTCTTTTATGCGCTTAAATTCCGTACATCATCATAAATATCAAAAATCAAAGGCTGGTAGCTTGACTGTCTTGACCGCAGTACCAAGCCGGCAATCATTTCTTCCACGGGGACAAGCCCCGTGGAGGTTTGACCCTTTCGTTGAGATTCGCCTCCTCCACGGGCCTTGTGCCCGTGGCTTGCATGACTGACTATCAGGTAAACACAACGCCAACAAGGGGGAGACTCCACGGGGCTTGTCCCCGTGGTTATCATGATTAGCCTAAAAACACAATGAAGATACTAAAACTTAAACTTTATCCGGACTTACGCAACTAAGCACCAGGGACGTGGCCGAAAAGGCAATAATGGGCAAATGCAGCAGCTTTAAGTGCAACCGCGCCCCTTCCGGGGCGCATTTATCTTTGTATCTTTTATTACCCTGGTTAAAACCAGGGGCTACCTAACCTCGCCCCGCTGGGGCGAAAATAGAGACATTGCCCCGGACGGGGCAAAGTA
>PUNP01000392.1 GCA_003551785.1 Candidatus Brocadiaceae bacterium
AAGCTGATAATTGGTCATAGCGTGGGGGCGGTCGGAGAGCATATCGACGCGTATTTTGATCAGCGCCTCGTTTTCGGTCTTGCACAGCATGGTGCTGGAGGCCTGGCAGTAGGGCTTGCCGTTATGGTCGCTGTGTCGCACGCCGGTGCCTTCGCAGCAGACGCGTCTGACACGGTCGCCGGGCATCCACTGCAGGATCGGGCCCAGGCTGTGCGTGCCGTAAGTGATGCCGTCAATACCGGTCTGCCACCTTCTGCGCCAGGGCGTATCGTATTCGTTCATATGTTTGAGTTCATGGATATACTCGCCCTCGGCGTAATACGGCGTGCCGAACAGGCCGCGTCGCACCAGTTCGCGCACGATGACATTCGGCTGCATGTAGGTATAGTTCTCCGCCATCATATAGATGCCTTTGCTTTTTTGGCAGGCTTGAACCAGCCGTCGACATTCATCGACCGATACGGCGGCGGTGACCTCACAGAGCACGTGCAGGTCGCGTTCGAGTGCGGCGATCGCCATCGGCGCATGGAACTGCATCGGCGTGCCGATGATCACGGCATGGATATCGGACGTATCGAGCATGGTTTCGTAGTCGCTGTATTGTTCATGCGCGCCGAGTCGTTCGCAGGCATCCGGCAGGTTTTCGGCGTTGGAATCGCATACGGCATGGATGCTGACATCGGGCATCGCATCGCATGCCGCTTTGAAGCTGGCGCCGCGCCCGCAGGCGCCGACGATGCCGAGGTTAAGCTTACTGCTGTTCTTTTTTTCTGTCATGGAATGTTTATCCGGTAAAAAAATGTTTCAATTTTGGTTTCATTGTTTTGTTAGTGTCATCCTGTTAAACGGCCTAAAAATGTCCTGCTTTCCGATAAACTCCGCTGTCACGTGCGGTATCATACATGGCAACGACGTTTTCCGTCGGCGTGTTGTCTTGAATCTGATGGGTAGGTGCAAACAGATAACCGCCGCCCGGCATCATGACCGGCAAGTTGAAAGATTTTGCCACATCAATGTCCGGATTACCCATATAATTTATAGGTACACGGTCCGGTTCCTCCAACGCTATCGCCGTCAAAACTCTTTCTTTTGATCTCATGTTTTGCTCCTATAATACTGGAAGCCATCTATCAGCGCTTTAATATTTTCAATCGGCACCCCGGGAGCTATCGAGCTGGAACAGCCGAGCATCAGGCCGACCTCCGGGCCTTCTTCGACCAGCCAGTCGATTTCTCGCCGCACGTCGGCGGGGGTTCCGTTCGGCAGCGTGGTTGTCACTGACACGCCGGCGATGATGAACAGACCGTCACCGTCTCTGGTCTTCATACGGCATATTTTTTCATAATCCATACCGTCTTCATACTGGAAACCCTGGAATCCCCCAATGCCCGCTTCGAGCAGTCGGGGGACAAGGTCCATCAGATTGCCGTCGCAGTGCCATATCAGCCGGATGCCTGCCTCCAGCAGGGGCTTGATCGCCCGAGCGAAGTGCGGCAGCCAGAGCCTGTCGAGAGTTTTGACATCGACCAGCAGACCGCGCGAGTCGGCCATATCGTGGTCGAGCCGCACCAGCCGCGGAAGTTCCCCTTCAATGATGGCACGTGCGGCGATGCGGTTACTCGCCTCGGAGGCGTCGGCCTGGAGTTTGAAACATTTCTCCATTACCTCGGGATAGAGGGCATAGGCCATGAAATAATTTACATAACCGTAGGTTCTGTATTGGAAACCGGGGAGCGAGAAAAAACCGCAGTATGGCCCTTTCAGCATATTCATGCCCAGCGTCTTTTGCACCTCCATTTCACCTTCGATAAGCTGTTTAACTCGAAGGTCGGCATTGTCCCGAAGTTCCTGCTCATTTTCTCTGATGCGGGGGAACAAATGAGTTTCCATGTGCTCTACCACGGCCTCAGGCGAATCTATAGCAATACCATCGCATACGACCTTTTCCGCCCCGGTTGTAGCTCCCCGACGGGTATTTTCATCATATCCCCCTTCTTTCATCGACAGCGGGTTTTCCGGTATCCACTGATCCACGTAACAGGCTCCGACGGCGAGCTGGAAGTCGCGGTATACCCGCACCGGGTCATTTTCATAGCTCCCGGGGCGGTTGCCGGAGAGTTGTTCCAGATGCGACCACTGCATGTCGTTCAAGCTCCATGCCGGGACACCTTCCGTCGGACGCATAGCAATGGTATCAAATGCGATTTGTGCGTTGGCCCCCCACTGCCGGTCAAACTGATGGTAACCTGATTCAGACATTTTCATTTCCCTTAAAGGATTTGATGTAAGGCTCTCATTCCGCTGATTCAGACATAACGGGAGAATCCGGAAGCGACGGAACCTTCTTCCTGCACCAACCGAAAATCCACAGAGTTGTTCCGAAAACAACCCAGCCAAACGCGAGTGCAGCGAGTGCGGGGGCATGCGGCTGTATGAGACGCATAACAATTATCATGGAGCCGAGAGTTATCATAATGACCGGCACCTGTCTGGTCATCGTCCAGAGCGAATGGCGCGCTTCATAGGCGGTGACGATGCTGACCATCGGGAAAACGGTCATAAATCCGCGCAGCAGGTTTTTCGACAGAATAAGCATGGTGATAACAGCGGCAATGACAGGCAGTTTGATATAAACGGGCAGCGGACTTTTATGGTAAGGTTCTTGCCGATACGGCTGCACGCGCAGTATGATAGCGGCACAGGTGAAGATAACCGCGGCCGAAAGCCAGAACGTCACGGCATTGCGCGGGATGATATGAGCTATCGCTCCACCGGCAAAACCATAAAGCAGCGCTGCTGCTGATATAGCGGCGATGATGGGGACGTGAGCACCGACATGCATCCACCTGACCGTGTGCATGAACACCAGGAGCAGGGCCAGTCCGATGATATTGGTTGAATCGACAGGGAGTCCGAGCGCCATGAAAGCCATCGAAAAAGGCAGCGGCAGCGTCATGATCAGCGCCTTCGCTCGCGGCGCAGGTAAGTAAGCAACGGCCGTAGCCTGGATCGATACGACGATGAATAAAGCAAAGTCCCATGCATTCATTTTCCTATGATTTCGGTCAAAGCAATGCTTTTGTCAACTTCCATGCAGCAGTTTCATGCCATTACCATAAAAGATACGGTTTCTTTCAGTACCGGCGATGCCGGCCATTTCTGCGGCCCAGCGAATGGCCAGCACGATTTCCCAGGCCATGAACCCGGCCCTGATATTATCCGAAGCGGCTCTGAATGCGCTTGGGGGGTATTGCTCCAGCACAA
>PUNP01000954.1 GCA_003551785.1 Candidatus Brocadiaceae bacterium
GAGAGGGCGTTGTAGACCTCGTGCTCCTTCGAAGGAGTGGTTGTTATGAGCACATAACCAACAGCCATTGACTTACCTCGTCGTAATACTGCCTAGAGTTTATTTAACTTTTCTATCCAAGATTTTATTTATTTTTTCAAGCATTGCAGAACGGACTGGATTTCATGCTGATGCAGAAGGCGTTCGGTGGCCAGAGCGTTAAATATTAGTTATGATTAGCTTATAAGGCTAACGTAATGTATTTATATCGGTTCTTGTATCCCTTTCAAAAGGCGATAGATAAAACTATCGTGCATGTAGGTGAGCCGGATGGATTTTCTGGGGGAAGTTGAGACCATCACTCATGATGGCGTTCTTATAGTGAGGGGCGGAGGCCTTCCTGACGGAGGGGACGTCGTCTTCGACAACCGGAAACGGAGGATCGGCAGGGTCAAGAGGGTGTTCGGCCCGGTAGAAAGGCCCTACGTTTCCGTCGTTCCCGCAGACAAATCCGTCCTGCCCAACGTCATGGGCCGAAAGACCTACTTCCAGGGGGAGTACCGCAATGCCAAAGGTAAGAGAAGGAACTGAGGAGATCGAAAGGTGCCCGGAATGCGGGAGCAGGCATCTGGTCCGCGATTATGAGCGCGGTGAGCTGCTCTGCGAGGACTGTGGCCTGGTTATAGACGACCAGTTCATCGATCAGGGGCCGGAATGGAGGGCGTTCGATGTGGAGCAGGGGGAGAAGCGCGCCCGTACCGGCGCTCCGATGACCTACACCATTCATGACAAGGGCCTATCCACTGAGATCTCCTGGAAGAACAAGGACTCATACGGTAAGAGCATACCCACCCGCAACAGGGCGCAGCTCTATCGCTTGAGGAAATGGCAGAGGCGTATCCGTGTGTCTAACGCAACGGAAAGGAACCTCGCTTTCGCACTGTCTGAGCTGGACAGGATGGCCTCCGCAATGGGCCTTCCCCGCAACGTCAGGGAGACCGCCGCCATGATCTACCGCAAAGCGGTCAACAAGAACCTCATACGCGGCAGGAGCATAGAAGGAGTGGTTGCAGCCTCTTTGTACGCCGCCTGCAGGCAGTGCGGTGTGCCGAGGACATTGGACGAGGTTGCCGGATCAAGTCGCGTCGGCAGGAAGGAGATCGGCCGCACCTACCGTTTCATGACCCGCGAGCTGAAGTTGAAGCTGATGCCCACCAAACCGCAGGACTATGTGCAGAGATTCTGCAGCGAGCTGAAGCTGAGCGGCGAGGTTCAGAACAAGGCCGCGGAGATTCTGAAGGACGCTGCCGAAAAGGAGCTGACCTCTGGGAGAGGACCGACCGGCGTTGCCGCGGCGGCCATATACATCTCTTCAATCCTCTGCAACGAGCGCAGGACTCAGAGAGAGGTGGCGGATGTTGCGGGTGTGACCGAGGTCACCATCCGTAACCGCTATAAGGAGCTCACTGAAAAGTTGGGGATAGAGATACAGTTGTGAGCAAACCCTTTCCCATCAAATTTTTATCAAGTAAATCCATGAAATAAGCTGGGTCTGAGATGAAACTTTGGCTTGACATTATTAATCCCTCTCATCCTTTGCTGTTCCACCCTATTGTGAATAACGTTAAGCATGATTTTTTCATAACATACCGGGATCGTGCAGAGACCTCAGACCTTGTGAAAAAGCTGGACTATTCTGGCATACCTGTCGGAAAAGATGATGAGACAGGGCTCATGAAAGAGGTGGCTCTGATTACCAGGACCATCTCACTTCTAAATAAAACGCCAAAATACGACTATGCGGTTTCGATGGAAAACCCGTGCTCAATATTCGTAACCCTTTTCAGAAGGGATGCGAAATCCATACTGTTCTGTGATAACGATTTGAAATATGACAGTAAAAACATAGTACAGAAGCTTGAAAACGCTTTGAAGGCCAGGGCTGATTATCTAATTGTGCCTAAATGCGTTCATGAAAAATTCTCCAAGGTATACGGCAGGTCACAGGTCTTCAGCTACGATGGGTTGAAAGAAGATATATATTATGACCGATTGAATGTCTGCACCAGAGATGAGCTTTCGGTACCGTTCGAGAATTTCGTACTGGTCCGGCCAGAGTCATTTTCATCACTCTATGTTGATAATAAAGAGTCTTTAGTTCCAGAACTAGTTAGGAAATTGACAGAAAGCGGCCTCAATGTGGTTCTTCTACCGAGGGACCGAGAAAGATGGGTGCATCTTCGGTCGCCGCATTGCTATATCCCTGAAGAGACGATGAACGGCTTGGATCTAATCGCTCATGCTGACGCGGTCATGACCGGGTCAGGAACCATGGCAAGAGAGGCCGTTGTCAGTGGAACCAAAGCCGTATCATTTTTCCCCAACGATCATCTTCTCGGAGTCGATGAGTACCTATGCGAAAGGGGGCATATGCTGCATTCGAGATCGGTTGAAGAAATCGTGGAGTACGTTATCAATATTGATTATATACCATATGTCAACTTGAATGATGTTCGGCAAGAGGTGCAAGGAATTATTGAGCATATTGTTGGTTGATTTTGTAGTTAGATAATGAATGGAATTATTACGAGTACCCTGCAGGATGTGGCTGGTTTGATTATGAAGAGGATTTGTGTTGTGGGCATGGGATATATCGGGCTGCCGACCGCCTTGTTGTTGTCGGAAGATTTCGAGGTGCACGGATTCGATACGAACCCGAGCATTGTCGACAAGATTAACAACAGGATCGCTCCGTTCATTGAAAACGGGCTGTCAGATCGTCTAAGTTCCGGTAAGGTCATAGCCAGCACCTCTCCCGTTATTTCTGATGTTTACGTTATATGCGTCCCAACGCCTTTCGACAAAGAGGTGAAGATGGCGGACATGAGATATGTCAAACAGGCCATTGAATCCGTCACTAAGATAATCAAGCCCGGGGATTTGGTAATCGTAGAATCAACGATCACCCCCGGAACATGTGAGAACATTCTAATTCCCATACTGGAAAAAACTGGACACAGAGTGGGGAGTGAAATATACCTGTCACATTGTCCAGAGCGTGCAATTCCGGGTAACAGTTTTTTTGAGATGGTCCACAATGACCGGGTCATTGGTGGCGTCAACGAAAAATCTGCAGATTTGACAGAAGAGGTTTATTCCAAGTTTGTACGGGGGCGGATGTTCAAAACAGACATCCGAACGGCTGAGTTCGTTAAACTTATCGAGAACACCTACCGGGATGTGAATATCGCTTTAGCCAATGAATTGGCCATCATATC
>PUNP01000602.1 GCA_003551785.1 Candidatus Brocadiaceae bacterium
CCGTTCCCGGCCTCTCGCCGTTCGCCGTTAATTGCCGTCAGAACCCCAACGGGGTTGTTTATCTTTTTCGCCCATTCCGTGAGAACATCCAAAGATGTCTTTTTTATAAATAACCCCTTTGGGGTAAGGATTTTAATTGACGGGCATTCCCAGGGTAGGGCAGGCGCCCAACCCTGGGCTAAAGTAAATATCCCCTTCGGGGAAAACGGTAGCCGTATGCCCCGCAGGGGTTTTTGACGATAGCCCCGCGTTGCCGCAAAGCGGCCACCCGGGGGATAAACTTGATGTTGTTGGTTGTGTTTATTTTCGTTGAGACATGTGTTACAATTATTCCGGAATATATAATATCCTTTTAAATATAAAGGTATTTGGGAATTTGGAGATGGAGTCATGAGTAAACCCATTCCCGTTAGCAATATCATGCTTCGTTGGGCACGAGAGAGCATGCATCTTTCAGTGGAAGAGGTTGCTGAACGCATGAAGAAAGATGTTTCGGACATAGAGGATTGGGAAAGCGGGGAATCATCTCCTACGTATGTTCAACTCGAAACTCTTGCCTATACCATTTACAAGCGCCCCGTGGCTTTATTCTTCTTCCCTAACCCTCCAGATGAGGAAACAGTCGAGCAGGCGTTCCGCACTTTGCCTGAATATGAGTTGGAACGCATCCCCCCAAGATTGCTGTTTCTTCTGCGCAAAGCAAGAGTTCTTCAAATGAATCTTGCAGAACTGTACGAGGGCGCTAATCCAGCAAAGCAGAAAATATTATACGACCTCGATATATCGCCTAATACTGACTCTTCTGAAATGGCCAAGAGAGTTCGGAGTTATCTAGGCGTTGACCTAACCGAACAACAAAACTGGCAGGGAACGGACGAGGCTATAATATGCTGGAGGAATACCTTTGAAAAAAATGGTGTTTTTATTTTTAAGGATTCCTTCAACCCACCGGGCAGAAAGAAAGCTGGAGCCATTGATAGTCCTTTTTCAGGATTTTGCTTATATGATCCAGATTTTCCAGTAATTTATGTCAATAATAATAAACCAAAATCCCGTCAGATTTTTACATTGTTTCATGAGTTGGCGCATTTGCTTATGCGAACTGGAGGGATTGATACCCGTCGAGATGACTTCATAGAGTATATGACTGGTGAAAATAAGCGAATTGAAATACTATGCAATCAATTCGCAGCTGATTTGCTGGTGCCTTTGAGAGATTTTGAATCTCGCACTGCCGGAAAACCGTTAAGTGACAAGGCCATTGAAGAATGGGCAAATCTTTATTGCGTAAGCCGGGAAACGATTTTGAGGCGACTTCTTGAGCAAGATCGGATAAACCAGAAATTATATGAAAGTAAGGCACGCCAATGGCAAAATGAAAGGGCAACAAGGCGTGGAGGGGGAGGAAATCACTACCGTACCAAAGGCGTTTATCTTGGCGAACGGTATATTGAAAAAGTCTTCTCCAATTATCATAAGGGGCGCATTTCTTTGGAACAAGTCGCAGATTATTTGGACGAAAAAACTAAAAACGTTGCAGGCATGGAAGATTGGTTGTTCACACAAGGGGCAGAGGTGTGACGATATATGTATTTGATAGTGGGCCTCTAAGAAATCTTTTTCGTTACTACTATCCAAAACGATTTCCATCTCTTTGGGAGCAGTTTCATCAGATGGTAGAGGACTTGCGGATCACATCAACACGCGATGTATTCAATGAGTTGGTGGGTCATGGAGATAATCTTGCGAATTGGTGTAAAAAGAACCGTTGGCTTTTTGAAATACCATCTGCCGAAGAGCTGAAGATTGTTCAAAATATATTTAGAATTCGCCATTTCCAGATGATGATCCGTAAAAAGGAGTTAATGCAAGGTAAGCCGGTTGCAGATCCATTCGTAATCGCGCGGGCTGCTTGTTTGGAGGGTTGTGTTGTAACGACAGAACATAATAAGCCAAATTCAGCAAATATCCCTAATGTATGCGAACACTTCGGCATTGACTGCTGTAATCTCGAAGAATTTATGGAACGCGAGGACTGGTGTTTTTAAAAGATTATCGGAGGGGGAAGCCTTGCGCCAAGCTCACAGCAGGCAGAATGGACCTCCAATTTTTTTAAGTCAACAACGTTTTAGTATTTCCAGCAGAGGATATTAATTTTTTGCCCCGGATGCGACTACAAGTTGTTACCCGGCACATAACGTCAACAGCAAATTCTCTTCCCCGTTATGGGTTATTGAAAATGATAAATTGGATTGTGTTAATCTTCATTATCTTGGGCATTATCAGGCCTTACATGGTGTTTTTTAAACATTTCTATCAGGCTTACAACATAAGGTAATTTATACGCATCCGTTAATGCTTTTGATTCCCATTCCATATGCTCATCACGAAAACTATGTAAAAGCATATGTTTTGGCTTCCCGTTTTCTGCATTTATATTGTTTTTTACTTCTTCCAAAATATCTTTTGTGATTTCGAATGATCCCTTAAATGGTTTCATTCTTTCGGAAAAAGTCTTCCAGCATACCCTGATACTATCATTAGGCCATTTAGCGATGTCGGAATCCTTTATGAACCATTGCAAGTGGGGTTCGTGAAGACCGCGGTGAATGTTTTGCTTGTAGTGCTTAATTGGGACACTTTCATAAACGCAACGTTCGCCAAGCGAAGTAAATTTTATGCCAGCATCTTTTTTCTCTTTTTCTGTCCTCCAATCTTGATCAATATTAACGTTGATACAAATTTTGGATGAATTTGCCACATCAAGGCCTTTGTTCCACAAGTCGATTTTGATTTCATATCCTTTTATTATTTCAACTATATTTTTTGCTTTATCTCTTTTTATTACTTCCTTCCTTAAAATTGCGAATTCAGGCACAAGAAATGGTCTATGAATTGCTTCGTAGATAATAATAACTGAAGCACCGCCAGAGATCACTGCTATAACCCAAGAGCCCCCTGCAATAACTTGAGTTGATATCTTATAAACAGCAGAACATGGGCCAAACGTTACCAATACAATAAGAACAAACAGTAAGCTTATCACGAATACGAGAATCAAGCATTTTATGTTGGGAAATCGATCCCTACTCATAACTTATTGTTCCTCAAAGCATAGAATTCCTGACTCCCACAAACCAGATCGCGGCCTCAACTCAATTATTCGTTCCCGTCATTTTCCATCTACTCTCCCCACATCCCCTCCCCCTCTTCTTTCTTTTTCTTAGCCTTTGGCGCGCGGCGGAAGGTGGCGC
>PUNP01000200.1 GCA_003551785.1 Candidatus Brocadiaceae bacterium
ACTGTCTAAGAATAACTGATGCTTATAGTAAAGAGAGCGGAGATGTTTGTACTCTTCATGTGGAACAGAGCCAACCAGACCCTCCCCGCTCACATATTCCTGGTCAACCCATTTTTGATTGACTTCCGCTATCTTAGAAAGGAGACCAGCGAATGCATTACGTTGGTGGTCAAAAAATAGTGTGGTCCGGAGTTGTTGTAGTTGGTTTTCGTGTTTTATGCCTTGAATAGACTTATTCAGTTCAGTTTTGTAGGTTTCCAATTTTTGGTCGTACTCATGCCGGATAGACTGGCTTAGATGCTCGGAAATCCAACCCCGTAGAAGCCAAACAAGAAGCGCTCCGGTTGAACCTCCTGAAACAATGCTTATTAGGAATGGGTCCATTTATTATCCCCTTGTGTAAACTACAAAATGGGAAACCCAAATTCAATTGTGCCTTCTAACAAAGCTTTCTATATTTATCTCAGCGTCATCTTTGCGGGCTAGAGTCACATAGGTATCTTCAATTGTCGTTCGACTGGCAGCCTTTCCATCCGCCTTGACCATAGAGGGTTTTCATTTTTGATCTTCCAAAGTTCCCTCTATCGCATCATTCTCCATCTCGCTATACCCGGCCTCGACCTTTGCATACCATCCCGTCTGCTCATTGTTTGCAATGGCTTTTTTTATGCGTTTATACGATTCTTTGATGGAAGCCTGAGCATCCCTTAACTCCTTTATGCTTCCGATGGATAGTTTGCCCCATTTTTCCGCTTCTCGACCACTGTAACCGAACGCTTCAACCTTATCCAGCTTGTCGCCACTGGTAAAAAGCCAAAGACGTAATATCGTCTTTCGTGGAGTCAAGTAGAGGAAAACTCGTTCCGGACAGTAAAAACTGACCATTTCGCTTCCTACGTTATGAAAACATTCTTCATCCAAGCTCTTGATATATTCATCTAATTGCAAAAACATATCGCGGGCCTTTTTTTGAACTCCGTGAGCTTCAAACCAGGTTTCAATAGAATCGGATTTGTCTTCCTCTGCGGTCTGATTGGGGCGCTTTATCGGACGGTTATCAAGTTCCATCCTCTGCGCCAGCTCGGATCGGCTTATATCGTGCTTCTTCATATGCCGCAGAAAATCCGCGGTAATGGCATCGTACAGAGCAATGGCCCTGTATTCCGGATCATTCTTAAATTCCTCATGATATTCTTCCAGCAGAACATCCAAATCATTAGTATGCTCTTGATTGGACATGTTTATCTTCCCCAATTAAGTGTTTTTATTGCATGCCTGTAATTTGTTTTCGAAAACATGTTTGTGTTTTATAACACCTGTGCTCACAAATACCATGATGTAAAGAAGTGCGCGGGTTCCGGGGCTTGCCCCATCGCGATCACAGTCCCCGGCGCATGCGGCCTGCAGCAATCGGGAACTTTCCTCCTGCGTGAGAGCCCGGCGCTTGCAGCGGCGGTGCGGTTTGGGGTTCTGGCGTGAGAGGTGCCGGAGCGGGTCCTCGGCGGCAAGACCGTTGCGATACATCCAGGAAGTAAACTGCTTGGCAGCGGCGCGGTAGGCGTTCACTGTGGACACCGACAGATCGTCCACGTCCCGAAAGCGTGTTAAAGCCTCCACCACCCTGTCGGCCTGAATATCAGTCCACCACGAAGCACCGGCTGCCTCCAGCAGACGGCCGGCCCGTCCGACGCGCTGTTTGATGTGATCTTCGGTGTCGCCATTTTATTGACCACATTGCAGCAGTAAAGGTTTATTTTGCGCAACCGGACGCAACATCGGGCGGGAAAAGAAAAAGCCCCCTCAGGCGAATTTTCCCGGTCAATACCACGCCATCTCGACACGATCTATTTCAATGACCTTCTACATTCTGCAATCCCGTGAATCGACCTGCCGCTCCTACCAGATGCTCTCTATTTGCGAGAGAGAGATTTTTTTGTCTCTGGTAATTAACGGCAAGTTGAGATGCAAGGCTGTCGCAGCGATGACCCGGTCGGGCATATCGGGGATGTCGGAACGCGGTATTTGTTCCAACGACAACACTATCGAAGGGGTAAGGTCAACAGGTATGAAATTCGTCGCCCCTTCACAAATATCCAGCAAAGCCTCTTTTTGTAATTTTTGAGGGATACGCTCCTTTTCTGCGAGATAAACCAGCTCAACCAGGCAAATTGTCGGGACGAAAATTTCAGCTGCGCCGTCATTGCACTGATCAAAAAGGTTTTTGACGGCAGGACTGAGCTGCTCGGAATCTTCCAAATACCATATGAGCGCATGGGTATCGGTTACGATTTTATCGTTCATATGTTTTCTCTCGGGACATTGCCCCACATTTCACGACGCGCCTCATCAATGTCCTCACTGCTGGTGTTGGCCTGATGCCAGACACCCCGCAGCGGACGTCGTTTATCGGCTCCGGTTTTTTCCATTTGACTCCGGACTTCGACAGACAACCGTTCAATAAGACGTACTTTGTCGGCGGGGGTGAGCTCCCGAGTAGTCGCGAGTATGTCTTCTAGTTTTATTCCCTGGGCCATGATTTTAGTCCCACAAACTTCTCAGCAGATATGGATATTTCCACACTTCACTTGTACGATCACATACGTTCAGTCTAAGCTATTTACGGGCCAAAGTCAATTTTGAGAATCGTTTTGGCGTAACTATTCGCCATTCATTATCCTTCCGTAGTCCGACCCCGATTTCCGTCCATATCCCCTTTTTCCCTTCTCAGTGATTTCTCAATGCCCCCCTGTCTAAACACATTATAACCCGGTTACGGCTCCGGATCAACTCCCCTGCTCATTTCCCTGCCTCTCCAGAATTAGTCTTTCCGGACATATCTTTTTTTGTAAAAAAAAACAAAAAACGCGTGCAAAAGACGTTTCCCCCGAGTTGTATAACTATGATTCCTGATGGAATCCATTGTACATGGGCACCGCCAAAACGACGGCTATTTTCAATGTAAAGGGAACCTGGCGGTCAGACAGCGGCGAACATCATCTACCAGAACCGGCCATGCTTCGGGATAAGAAAGGATGTTTTGGATTGCTGAGTAAACTTCAAAAACAAAATCTTACCCAAGCCCAGGCCCACATTCCTCATAATAGACCACAGCCTCATTAAATTCTGCCTGAGCTTCCGGATGAAAGAAATAATTCATTTTGCAAGCCGTTCCTTTATTTTATCAAAAACCTGATCTCCCGGGACAGGCTGAACTCGTTCCGACCTGAGTTCCGACAGCCTGCGTCGTG
>PUNP01000637.1 GCA_003551785.1 Candidatus Brocadiaceae bacterium
CACCGCGCGCCCTATATCACCGGGCATATACCAGCGAAATCCCATCTGCTCCAGAAGTTCGATGGTTCCGTAAAGCGTCCCCTCCTCGCTCAAACCCCGGATATCTATTCGATCTTCATCAACTCTCAGCGTGAAAGCTCCCGCACCTCCACCCGCCTCTTCACTCATTTCATCAAGGGACGGGTCGGCCGCTGCGCCCAGATAGATAGGCAGCATGCCGGCAGGCACCTCCCGGGAAGCAGTCACCTGCAATTCCCCATCGGCAACCAGCTCAAAATGTTCTTTCAGCTCATCCAATGCAAGCTGCTCCCGCTCATGGAGGTCTTCAGGAGTTACCACAACCGCCTCAATCTGCCCGCTGCGAACCACGTCAGCACTGAGGGGTGCGGCACAGCCGGTATTCAGGGAAAACAGCGAAACAAACAACCCTATGCAAACAACCTTCCATACATAATGTAACATCTTTCTTTATCCTCCTTTTTTGTCACAAAATAAGCAGGTATTCAGTGAATCATGTTGACCACTGATATTATGTTACTCATATTTGACTTTTCATTCAAATATAATACTATCAGATGCGGCAGATTTAAACGCCGCCGCGTCCCTGGTGGCGCGTGAACACTATCCAGCGTATTTCATAAACCAACGACGATATTTAACATAATTAATTGAAAGACGATGCCTTAAGTGCCATTCCTGAGGCATTCAAAATTTATTGTGTAGCATTGAGGGCTTTTAGGTGATCGTCGTTCCAAAGCGGCGCTCATCGCGCCGCACTCAATAAAAAGCTCTCCGTGGATATCAAGGCCCTACTTTCGATCAGTCTTAGCCGAGAAGAACCAGAAAAAGTCTCATTCCAGCCCGAGTTCTATCCGTGCCTCCTCCCACAGCCGGTTCATCTCCTCGTGATCCGGCGGGTCGCCGTAGTAGCCCGTACCCACCATCTGCCTGAAACCTCCGCTCTCATTCCGTCCGGTCGGCACGCCGGCCTCTTCGAGCAAATCCCGGTGCTGCCTGAAGCGCCTGCCGAAAGCAAGATCGATCAGAGCTCTCGTATGGATCAGGTTCGTATAGGCCAGCCGCCCCCCGAAACGCGTCTCGGCCTCGACTGCCTCCAGAATCGCATCATCGTCGCCCGCCGAGGCGGCCTTAAATTCCTGAAATCGCAGGTAAAGGTAATATACGTACATGCGCATGTGGTCGACACGCTCGCGACAGTCTTCGAGGTCTTCAACCAGTTCCGCCGCCTGAGTCAGGTCTCGGAACATCGCCCTGAGGCTCTCCTTCGTTCCATCAAGATCGCTGCGTGAGTAAACTCCTTTCTCCGGTTCTTCAAGACCATCACCATCATCGAGCACGATTGCGTTCGTACCATACCAGCGCGCATAATAACGCTGCATGGGCCCGGCGGCCGGGCCGAAGGCTTTTCGGTAGAAATCGGCGATAATCCCTCCTATCTCGGCGCCGGTATCCCAAAGCAGCTTAGAAGCCACGTAATATCCCAGTCCCCTGGGTCCCCAATGGTTGGAGGATTCGGCATTCATTGCAGTAATGTTATTCCGTGAAAACAATTCAAACCGCTCCTCTATACCGTCGAAATGCAGTCTGCCGCATATATTGGGTGTATCCCAATCCCACATGAAAACGCCCCAGTAATCGTAAATACCGATGTTTGAAGCCCGCTCGCCCCAGGCTTCGAGCTGCTCCTCGAGGCTCAGTGGAGTGCGGCGGAATCCGGTCGTCGTCTGTATATAGACGTTCGGTTCCATCTCGAATGACGGCGGGTGAGCATAAGCGCTGTAGGCAAACTGAGTGACCATGACTTCGGGGTATTCTTCGGCGATCACACGCGCCACCTTGTTGGTCGCTGCAAAGAGAGTCTCGGAAGTTATGTTCACCAGCTTCCCGTCCGGTCGCTCGGCAAACATCGTGCGATGCTGCTCGAAAGGCTCCCCTCCCTCAAAGACTTTTCTGCACTTCTCGCACTCGCAGTAGCCCAGCCCGTCCGGCGCGCCGACGCCTACCATTTTTCGCCCGTCTTCGGCCTGGCGGCGTGCGCTCTCGATCATGCGCCTGATTACCTCCGGGTGGCTGTAACACGGTTTGCTGTTGCGTCGCTCTCCGTCCACCTCGGCGAACCACTCCGGATTGGATTCAAAATCTTTCTCTCTGTCGAGCCCGTACCAGTTGTGAGAGAGACTGACAGACGTCGGCCCGCCCATCCGGTTGCGTTTAATCCAGCGGTTAAGGTCCTCTCTGCAGGGTCCGTGAGTGCCCAAGCCGTACCATATCCGTCTGTAGATGTGGAAATCCGGCCGGCTCGTCTCGTGCCACCGGCCCGAAATGGTTTCCCGCTCGGGTATAACCTCCCATACCTCGCCGGGGAAAAACCACCTGCAACCCAGTTTGTACAGGAAGGTGATTACCCCGCGATCAACCCCGAGAGCGGTGTCGGCAAGGATATAAAGGCTGTCGTCGGTGCTGTAAATGGTAAAACCCTCTTCGCCCAGTTCGCCGGCGAGTTCCGGCCTCACGCCGGGAAAATCCTCGAAAAGCCCGACGTATAATCCAGGGCCCTCATGTTCCAGACCGACTATGTCCGCGCGGGCGCCGCTGATGCGTTCGATATAATGCTGGAGGCGCTCTGCTGACTCGTCTGTTTCATCACGCTCTTGGCGCACTATCGGCATCAGCGCCCGTCCTTCGCGAACAACGGCGAGCTCCGGTTCTTCTCCGGCATTGACTCCCGGTATCGCAAAAAAGCAAAATGTCATGATTATTGCAGGTAAAGTAAATATACGTGCCAGAATATGGACGATAAAGGCCGGATTCAGGTTTTCGGCATAAAAGCACATCGTGCTATCTCCCCATCAAGCTAAAAAGATCAGAAAGTAAGTAAGTATTCAGTGAACCACGTTGACCACTGATATTATGATACTAAAATTTGACCTTTCAATCAAGTATATATTCTATCAAATGTACCCTCCCCCCCTGTAAAATGAATGGCCCAAAAAAGCTTTATCCGGGCCATATTCCTCTCCTTTCTCGTTGTCCTATAATGCCCCAATAGGCTCTCTAAAGCCATTATATTGGTTTTTACAACAGGGCATTCAATTTTTTGGAGACAAAAAATTGATTTCACATCCTGTCTTTTTTTATAATCAATTTTAATGAAAAAACGTAGAAAAGATAGGACATACAAACAACAAACTCGGACTGCGAGTGGGAAATCGGCTGAGTGCAGGCC
>PUNP01000326.1 GCA_003551785.1 Candidatus Brocadiaceae bacterium
CCGCTCGTCCGAAGAATCGCGCTCATCGCTGAACGTATATGCCGCTCGTCTTCTACAACACGCTGAGCCGGAGGGAGGAGGAGTTCGTCCCGCTCGAGAAAGGCAGGGTCGGGCTCTACGTGTGTGGGCCGACGGTGTATGCGCCGCCGCACATCGGCAATCTGCGCACCTTCTTCTTTGCCGATGTGCTCCACCGGTACCTCGAGTACCGGGGGTACGATGTGACGTTCGTCATGAACCTGACGGACGTCGAGGACAAGACCATCGCCGGCGCCCGCTCCGCGGGGGTGCCGCTCGACGAGTACACCGCTCCCTACATCGACCTCTTCTTCGCGGATCTGGATGCGCTCGGCATCGAGCGCGCCGACCGGTACCCCCGGGCCACGCAGCACATCGAGGGGATGGTCGAGCTGATCCGGGCGTTGGAGGGGCGTGGTCTGGCCTATGCCACCGAGGACGGCTCGGTGTACTTCGACATCTCCCGTTTCGAGGAGTACGGGAAGCTGTCCCGCGTGGATCTCGACGCCGCCCGCCCCGGCGGACGGGTGGCGGACGACGAGTACGAGAAGGAGGACGTGCGGGACTTCGCGCTCTGGAAGGCGGCCAAGCCCGAGGACGAGGCGGTGGGCGCGGCTTGGGATACTCCGTGGGGACGCGGGCGGCCCGGATGGCACATCGAGTGCTCGGTGATGAGCATGGCCGAGCTGGGAGCGACCTTCGACATCCACGCTGGTGGCGTCGATCTCATCTTCCCGCACCACGAGGACGAGATCGCCCAGTCGGAGGGGGCCACCGGCAAGCCGTTCGCACGGTACTGGCTCCACGGGGAGCATCTCCTCGTGGAGGGGGAGAAGATGGCCAAGTCGCGGGGGAACTTCTTCACCCTCGGCGACCTCCGCCAGCGGGAGATCAGACCCTCCTCCATCCGCTACCTCTTCCTGCAATCCCACTACCGCAGCAAGCTGAACTTCACCTTCGAGGGGCTGGAGGCCGGCGCGGTGGCGGTCGGGCGATTGCGGACCGCGCGGGATCGGTTGCGTGACCACCCGGTGACCCGGTCCCCCGATCCGGAGAGCGAGCCTGCCCTTCACGAGGTCGCTGACCGCGCGCTGGGCGATTTTGCGGCGGCCATGGACGCCGACCTCAACACGAGCGTGGCCCTCTCGGTCCTCCACGCCTTCGCGCGCAAGGTGAATGCGAGGCTCGACGAGCACGGACCGGGGCCCCTCTCCGAGGCGGAGCACGAGGCCGGCATGCGCGTTTTCGCGAGGATCGACCGGGTCCTCGGCATCCTCTCGGTGGCGGATGCGGAGGAGGAGGTGGTTGACGACAATCTCCAGCGCTGGGTGGAGGAGCGCATCGAGGCGCGGGCCCGGGCGCGGCGGGATCGGGATTTCGACCGGGCGGACGCCATCCGCGACGAGCTCGCCGGGCGGGGCGTGACCGTCGAGGATACCGCGGAAGGCACTCGCTGGTCGGTATGAGCGCACAGGGTTGACACTCCGTTGGAATGAGGGTAAGATCACTGTCTTGCCTGCCGCTGGCGTAGCTCAATTGGTAGAGCAGCTGATTTGTAATCAGCAGGTTGGGGGTTCAAGTCCCTTCGCCAGCTTCGCCAGTCAGGATGCAGGTTGCGGGAGTAGCTCGGTGCGCTGAACGCCTGCGGCGTTCACCGACTTGGAAGCGGAGCGCACCGAGAAATTTGCGGGAGTAGCTCAGTGGCGCTGAACGCCTGCGGCGTTCACCGACTTCGAGTCGGAGGTGGCCGCTGCCTTTGCGGGAGTAGCTCAGTTGGTAGAGCATCAGCCTTCCAAGCTGAGGGTCGCGAGTTCGAGTCTCGTCTCCCGCTCTGTCCTTGCCCGAGGTAGGGCAAGGATTTTTCTTCGCCCCTATTCGACCATGAGTGGGCGTGCGGGGATGCCGGCTCACGTAGCTCAGCCGGTAGAGCACTTCCTTGGTAAGGAAGAGGTCACGGGTTCGAGTCCCGTCGTGAGCTCTGTAGGTCGAGTCGAATCACCCTATCACCAGTCTGACAACGGAATCGCGGAATGGGCAAGGCCAAGTTTGAGCGGACGAAGCCGCACGTAAACGTAGGCACGATCGGGCACGTCGATCACGGCAAGACGACGTTGACGGCCGCGATCACGGAGATTCAGGCTGCGAAGGGGCTGGGCGAGTACGTCTCGTTCGACAACATCGACAAGGCACCCGAGGAGCGCGCCCGCGGCATCACGATCGCGACCGCGCACGTCGAGTACGAGAGTGACAATCGTCACTACGCGCACGTCGACTGCCCGGGGCACGCCGACTACGTGAAGAACATGATCACGGGAGCGGCGCAGATGGACGGCGCCATCCTGGTGGTGAGCGCCGCTGACGGCCCGATGCCGCAGACGCGCGAGCACATTCTGCTCGCCCGTCAGGTGAACGTGCCGCACATCGTCGTGTTCATGAACAAGGTGGACATGGTCGACGACCCCGAGCTGCTGGAGCTGGTCGAGCTCGAGGTACGCGAGCTTCTGAGCGAGTACGACTTTCCGGGTGACGACATCCCGATCATCATGGGCAGCGCGCTCAAGGCGCTCGAGAGCGGTGATCCGGAGAGCGAGTGGGGCCAGAAGATCGGCGAGCTCATGGAAGCGCTCGACAACCACATTCCCCAGCCCGAGCGCGAGACCGACAAGCCGTTCCTGATGCCGGTCGAGGACGTCTTCTCGATCACCGGCCGCGGGACCGTCGCCACCGGCCGGATCGAGCGCGGGATCGTCAAGGTGGGCGAGACCATCGAGATGGTGGGGCTCGGCAGCGACAAGACCACCACGGTCACCGGCGTGGAGATGTTCCGGAAGCTGCTCGACCAGGGGCAGGCCGGCGACAACGTCGGGCTTCTGCTTCGGGGTGTGGCCAAGGAGGACGTCGAGCGTGGGATGGTTCTCGCGCAGCCGAAGAGCATCACCCCGCACACGAAGTTCAAGGCCGAGGTCTACGTGCTGACCAAGGAAGAGGGGGGACGTCACACCCCGTTCTTCAACGGCTACCGTCCGCAGTTCTACTTCCGCACGACCGACGTGACCGGCACCGCCAATCTACCCGAGGGCGTGGAGATGGTGATGCCGGGCGACAACGTGCAGATGGAAGTCGAGCTGATCGCGCCGATCGCCATGGAGAAGGAGCTGCGCTTCGCGATTCGCGAGGGCGGCCGCACCGTGGGCGCCGGCGTCGTTACCGAGATTCTGGACTGAGG
>PUNP01000562.1 GCA_003551785.1 Candidatus Brocadiaceae bacterium
TCCGATAATCACCGCTTTTCCGAGGAATACGGCCATTATTTTAGTTTCTTTCACCCCGAGAGCGCGCAGGATACCGATTTCCGATTCCCTCTCGCGCACATTGGAGAGGATAAGAAAGAACACCCATAAGCCGGAGGCGATCATCACCAGCGGCACCAGCACGCCCGCGAACGCCCGCTGGGCCTCTCCCATCTGCGTTCTGTGCTCGATCGCCGCCGCTATGGAACGTTGGGCTTCTTGCTCGGCACGCTGACGCGCCTGACCGCGGGCTATAACCATCGAGCTCAGTTCCTCGACATGGACGTCGGGGATTATTTTATGAATTTCATCCTCAATTTTACCGAGCGCGTCGATGTCGCATATACATTCCAGCGCCCAGATAACATTGATTTTGTCCTCTTTATCCAACCATTCCTGAGCTTTATCGAGATGCACCCAGACACGTAGATCACGGTGATCGCCTTCCGGCCGTTTTATTTCTTCAACCCGCATCTCCTCGTCCATCATCGTCACGGTATCCCCCGGCCGGAGCCCGATCTCCCGGGCGACAGCGGCACCCACACGCACGGCGTCCCTGGGCATAGGCTCGACGATAGGATTTCTGTATTCGCCTTCATCTGTCAAAAAACGGGCCTGGTGGTAGATGGGTATCTGTCCGGGGGTACCAAACAGGACAATGTCTATATCCTGTTCCGGCCAGGTGATTCGCTGCTCCAGCACGGGCAGCAGGTGATTCAGAGTCTCCACATGGCCTTCACTGAGCATATGCACATATTCTTCCGGCATGGTAGTATCCGGATAGCCGCGCGTTCTCATAGCATGAAGGCTCTGCTGATCGCTGAGGATCATTACATTATGCCCCATATCGCGCATCATAATCCTGTAATCACGCTCAAGCCTATCCATTTCCTCCTTAGTTTCCCGCTCACGTTCTATAAGAATCTCATCAGTGCGCCTGTCGTAAGCATCAAATAGAGTTACAGAGCCGACGAGACTGGCAATAGCGGCGGTAACACAGACCAGCCCGATGATAAAGCCGGTTTTCCTATATCTTATTTCTCTGCTGATAAGCGACCATAAATTCATTTTCTTAACCTCGAAATCAATCCTTATTTTCTAAAAACTGACCAGCGTCCGGCGAGTCCGGTGTGGGATAGGTGGACTTCTGCTCTACCTGAGTAGGCCAATCAAACGTCATCAAAATATCCACTCCAGGATTCGAAGATTTAATTGTGCAAGAGCATGGGCCGACAAGAAACTCCCCTGCGGAAGAAACCGTCCACTCGTTAATACCTCTGCCAATCAGGGCATACATGATCAGACCGCGCCCGTAAATGGGGAAAACCATAGGCTTATCGCTATACTCTTCCAGATCACGCTCGCTGCGCAATAGCATCCGGATAAACATCTTCTCATCCGGTTCATCCCTGTCCAGAGTGACCAGGCTAAAATTAATATCGGTATATATCTCACCGAGATCAAAACCGTATTCTTCTCCGGGATCAGGCACTTTCAGCGTATCTTCCAATCTTTTCAGTTCTTTTTCGAGAAACTGCTCAACCTCTCTGTCCTTGTCTCTGTCTCCGCTTTTAAGCAGCACCCAGACGCCCGCCTGGCGATTCAGGAGTCTTTCAGCAATTTCTTGACGAAGCGGAGAGTGGAGCAGCTGTTCCACTATTTCCCGCTCAAGAGGCCCTTCCCATAACGTTGTCCTAATACCCGTCATGGTCGGAAACCTCACTTCCATATGCGGGAGAACCATGTCTTCCGGTGGAGAAATAGAAGCTTTTGAATAATCCCTCCAAACAAGTTGAATATTCGCTCCCTCGGCCCCTTTTACTTCCATGAGCATATCAACCAATTCCTGGTGCTCGTCGTTGAAATCACCATCATGGCGTATTTCAATCTGATAATTGTCCATCTCCCAATTCTCAAGAGAAAACTGGAAAACGGGGATTGGGCATGCGAAAATATATGAACTTGCATAAAACACAGAAAGAATAACACCACCCAATAACCACGAATGAAATTTCTTTTTATAACTCATTCCCCAACCTCTAAATAAAAATTAACCAACTCTCACTTCAACAATTCAATTCCGATTTAACATTTTGGATGACCTACGTTATCGATATGCTTAGTATACTGACTAAACGTTTATGTTCATTTTTTCTGCAATTACATTCGCATCAATCTTCAACAATATACCCATATTTCTTAAAAACACTGCGCCCAAAGTCGGAAGTGGCCAGTTCCATAAACTTATTGACCGCTTCCCTGTCCTGTGCATTACTGAGCAGGCAGAGAGTGACCCTTACTTCCGAAAAATCTGTATCGGGCGGATAGATCATATCCAGTTTGTCGTCATAGAAATAACCGATAAAATTCCAGACCATTGCAGCATCAACGTGCCCCCAGATCAGTGCCTGAGCAACATCCCCATGACTGCGCCCTTCCATGGTAAGATTCTTTTCCATTTCCTCGGTTAGCCCCATTTCTTCAAAGGCTTTATTTACTAATTGACCTGCGGTGGCATACCGTCTGTCGGGGAGAGAAATTCTAAGGTCACGGGTCGCAAGCTCGCGCATTGTTTTGATGCCGTCCGGATTACCTTCAGGAACAATGATAACCGGCTCGAGATAGCCAACAACCTCGTAATGATCCAGCAGTCCCTTTTCTTCAAGTATTTCCGCATATGGATCATGCGGAAGGTAAAGGTCGCCTGTCTCGCCGAGTTCGATACTGGAAAGCAATTCGGAAGAACCTCCCAAATTTAGCCTGACGCCAATTCCGTAACGTTCTTGAAATTCGGCTGCAAGGACTTCAGCAGCCGGACGCATCGAGTTACCGCAATGCAAAAATATTTCACGTTCTGCATCTATCGGCTCATAAACGCCCGTATCAGTCGTGGGTGTCGCTTCTGTCCAGGTATCTGCATCTCCATCCGGCTGCTCGGAATTAAAACGCCCGAGTATGAAGATAGCAGCAATAAAAAAAACAAAAACCGCAAATAAAACCGCTGGATGAGCCAACTTATTACTTTGCTTACTTTCAGTCATTTATTCCTCCAAACAGTCAATAGTTCACAAAAAAATTACGAATAATGTTTTTGTCCTGAGCCTGACAATGGCAATTATAGAGTTAACAGCGTTAAGAATATTCAGCAATGATTATTATAAAGAAATGATATGAAAAGCACAAATGGAAATGCGGTAATGGAAATACTTCAACAGCAGACTCTGGGAAGGATAAAACGCTAAATTTGTCAACTTAGTTGTTGTCAGTGCATTTTCCCGTTATAATGTATCACTCATAAGTCCCCATTGAACTTCGCCTCCCCCAAGAACGACAAATGGGGATTTCAGCGTTCATACATCAAAAATGTGCCGTGGTTCACTGAAAATTCACAACATTAAAGTAACTTCGTCCAATTAAATTGAAAATTTAACTTATGAAAAGAATGAAAAAACAATCAAATAGAACGTGGGATACCGGCCTCTTCGACTACCGTGAAAGGATGGATAAAGCACGGGAAACAGTACCCGTCGGCAAGGTCGTTCATCGTGAATCTGCCCAAAAGCTCCTTAGCAGCGTCATAAAGCCCGGGGACAGAGTGTGTATTGAAGGCAACAACCAGAAACATGCGGATTTTCTGGCTCGGACGCTTGCCTCTCTCAATCCGGATGACGTCAACAATCTTCACATGGTTCAATCCGTAGTCGCCCTTCCGGAACACCTTGAGGTTTTCACCAGAGGAATAGCCAAAAAGCTTGATTTCGCGTTTTCCGGCCCGCAGTCCAAACCGCTTGCCGAATTGGTGATGGGCGGGCAGGTACAGCTTGGGGCCATACATACTTATCTTGAGCTTTATTCGCGGTATTTCCTCGATCTTGCCCCCAAGGTTGCGTTGGTATGCGCCAATTCTGCAGACGAACAAGGCAATCTTTATACGGGAGGAAATACCGAGGACACACCGACCATCGTCGAGGCAGCAAAATTCAAGCATGGCATAGTGATAGCCCAGGTGAATGAAATGTCTTCCTCTCTACCACGCGTGGACATACCAGGTGACTGGGTTGATTTCATCATCCCCGTGGAAACTCCTTACCGGCTTGATCCGCTGTTCACTCGTGATCCGGCCAGGATAACGGATAAGCAAATATTCATGTCAATGCTGGCGCTAAAGGGCATTTACGCAAAGCATGGGGTGAAAAAACTCAATCACGGCATCGGATATAACACCGCAGCGATTGAACTTATCCTTCCCACTTACGGCGAAGAACTGGGCATGAAGGGGAAAATTGCCACCCACTGGGCTCTGAACCCCCATCCAACGATCATACCCGCTATAGAGACAGGGTTCGTTGAACATATTTATTCGTTCGGTTCCGAAGTCGGAATGGAAAAATACGTTGAAGCCAGACAGGATATGTTTGCCATCGGCCCCGACGGTTCACAGAGAAGCAACCGACTGCATTGTCAGCTTGTCGGCCATTACGCGATCGACATGTTCATCGGCTCAACATTTCAAATAGACTTTCACGGCAACAGCTCTACGGCAACCGTTGATCGCATAGGTGGTTTCGGCGGCGCACCCAACATGGGTTGCAATGCCGGTGGGCGGCGACATTTTACGGCCCCATGGGGGGAAGTGGGACTGGACTATGGAATGGGGAAAGTGTATCATGGAAATATCAACAGAGGCAGAAAGCTCGTCGTTCAAATCCTGGAAACAACCCATAAGGGGCAATCGAATTTTGTTGAAAAGCTGGATGCCTGCAAGCTCGCCGAGGTGGCCGGACTTCCCCTGGCTCCCGTGATGATGTATGGTGAGGATATTACCCATATTGTCACCGAACGCGGGATAGCCAATCTCTATAAAGCTTCGTCACCTTCCGATAGGACCAAAACGATAAAGGCAGTATCAACGGGCGAGGTAAGCCGCTCGGAGCTGGGACGCCTTCGCGATGAAGAACTCGTTCTGTTCCCGGAAGACATCGGAGTGGACAGGCAGAAGGCCAACCGTGAATTGCTTGCTGCCAAGAATATGGAAGAACTTGTCGAGTGGTCGGAAGGATTATACAACCCGCCAAAAAAATTCTTAAATAAGTAGTTGTCGTGGAATCCGGACGATTTTCCCGGTGACTCTATTATTCCTGTGCTCAGCCCCCACGAGTTCATGGCAGGAGAGTAAGGCCCGGCGCTTCCACCCCGGGGATTGTGGACCACCCCGGAATGAGCGCCCCGAGGCGCAAAAACCGTGGATATCGAGGAGGAGGGGCGTCTAATGCAATCTTTTGAAGTGAAATATCCGCATCTTTGGGACATAGAAACTCCCAACCTTTATACAGCGGGATCCACTCTCAAAATCGGAGAGACAGTGGTCGACGAATATGAAACCCGCTTCGGCATTCGCAGTATTACCTTCGACAAAGACAAAGGTTTTTTCATCAACGGACGTCACTGCAAGCTCAACGGCGTCTGCATGCATCACGATCTTGGCCCACTCGGCACAGCGGTCAATACAAGATGCATAGAGAGACAACTGGAGTTGCTGAAGGATATGGGATGTAACGCCATCCGAACAAGCCATAACCCGCCGGCACCGCAGTTGCTGGACCTTTGCGATGAAATGGGACTGGTGGTTATAGACGAAGCTTTCGACGAATGGGCTACGGGAAAAGTCGATAATGGTTATAACAAGCATTTCCAGCAGTGGGCGGAAAAGGATATGAGAGCGATGATCAGGCGTGACGGGAACCACCCCTGCGGTATCCCTAAAGATCGCTTTTCCCTTTACCGAAGCCATTGGTCGGACGCCCCGACCCTCCATCTGCTTCCGCACTGGAACTGGGAAGGCAGAGAAGGGGAAAGAACCCCCGTTCACTGCTACACCAGTTTCAACCGCGCGGAGCTGTTCGTCAACGGCCATTCAAAAGGCATCAGGGAAAAAAATCCCGATAAACTTTATGAACGCTACAGGCTGATCTGGGACGATGTCATGTATGAACCGGGATACCTTAAGGTTGTCGCTTACGACGAGCAGGGAAACCCCGCACTTACACATCAAGTGAAGACCGCCGGCGCGCCGGCGGCCCTGGATCTTCAACCGGACCGAACTCAAATCAATGCCGATGGGGAGGACCTCTGCTTTATAACGACCACTATAACGGATGCGGAGTCGAATTTTCACCCCACAGCGGATAATCTCATTTTGTTCTCTGTAGAAGGACCGGGAGAAATAGCAGCTGTCGGCAATGGAGACGCTACGAGCACCGAACCCTTTATGAACGACCGCCGCAGCGCTTTTAACGGCCAATGTATGTTGATCATACGGGCCGCAAAAAAGGCGGGGAACATAAAGGTTAAAGCGGAATCCAATGGCCTCAAAGCCGCCACCGTCACTCTATCTGCGGTTTCCACTTCGTGCGAAGAGTAGGCATTCGATATCCAGCCGGTACGGCGGGCAGGATCAGGGCTAAAGATGAGGAAAAAGATTAAGATCACGCTTTTTTTTTTGTATCGAACGCCCTTTCACTCTTTAATCAGTCAAAAATGTTCTTCAGTGCTTTTCCGGTGTGAGAAACCTCACATAAGGCGATTTTTTCCGGGGGACCTTCGGCTATTATTTTCCCCCCGTCCTCGCCCCCCTCAGGTCCCAGGTCAATGATATAATCCGCATTTTTAATAACGTCGATATTGTGCTCAATAATTAAAATCGTGTTCCCGAGATCGACTAAGCCATGGAGTGTTTTCAACAGGCTGCTAATATCCTCAAAATGTAAGCCGGTTGTCGGTTCATCAAGAGCATAAAGGGTATTGCCGGTGGAGACTTTACCCAATTCCGTAGCGAGCTTGATTCTCTGTGCTTCTCCTCCGCTGAGAGTATTGCTGGGCTGGCCGAGTTTAAGATAGCTCAAGCCGACATCCCGCAGAGTTCTCAATCGGCGTTCAATAGCAGGATAGTTTCTGAAAAACTCAAGAGCATCTTCAACGGTCATATCGAGTACATCGGCGATATTCTGATTTTGCACGGTTATTTGGAGTGTTTCTTCATTAAAGCGTCGCCCGTGGCATTCCTCGCAAAGGATTTTCATATCCGGCAGGAGGTTCATTTCTATTTGTTTTTCCCCCATCCCCTTACAAACCTCGCAGCGCCCTTCTTTATTGTTATAGGAAAAACGACCGATTTCATAACCGCGAACCTTGGCCTGTTTGGTCTCGGCAAAAACACGTCTGATGTGGTCGAGGACTTTGGTATAGGTCGCCGGGGTCGAGCGTGAAGTTTTGCCGATCGGAGCCTGATCGATAATGAGTACCTTGTCAATTTTTTCAACACCCTGGACTTTTTTGTGTTTGCCCGGTTTAACGCTGCTGCCGTTAATCTCTCTGGCCAGGCTCTTCAGCAGAATATCATTCACTAAAGTGCTTTTACCGCTTCCGCTTACACCGGTAATGCAGGTCATAAGACCGAGCGGAAAATCGACATCTATGTTTTTGAGGTTGTGTTCTTCAGCACCAAAAACGCGCAGGCTTTGTTTTTTTTTCTTTCTTCTCCTATTTTTTGGTACGGGTATTTTACATTTACCCGCCATATATCGTCCGGTGAGTGATTGTGAACATTGAGTAAGACCGGCATATTCCCCGTTATAAATAATTCTCCCGCCGTAGGTTCCGGCCCCGGGTCCCAGATCAAGCACCCAGTCCGCACACCGAATAGTTTCAGCGTCATGCTCGACCACTAAAACAGAATTCTCAGCGTCACGCAATCTTATCAGGGCCTTGAGCAATTTCTGATGGTCTCGATAATGCAGTCCAATCGAAGGCTCATCAAGAATATAGCATACACCGGTTAAAGAGCTTCCAATTTGCGTTGCGAGCCTGGTGCGCTGGGACTCCCCCGTGCTCAAAGTGCCGGTCAGACGGTCACAAGTGAGATAGTGCAATCCGACCTCAAGTAGAAAACCGAGACGGGTTCTGATTTCCTTTAATACGGGTGCTGCTATCTGAGCATCCGTTCCCTTAAAGCTCACCTGATTGAAAAAATCTGCTGCCGAACCTATCTGCATCCTTGTGGTTTCATAGATATTTTTCCCGTCAACAGTAAAAGACAAGGACTCTTCTCTGAGGCGTGCGCCACCACAATCATGACATTTCACCGGACTAATATACCTTTTAAGCTTATTGATAGTTCTTTGCGATTTCGTCAGCTTCTGAAGCCTTTCCATAGCGGGAATAACCGCCATGTTATACAACTCCTTGTCTTTCCCCTTCAAACCCTCACCGATAATAAGTGCTGCCCGGATTTCCGGGTGCAGTTCATTGAACGAGATTGTCATATCAGCATTGATATTCCGGGCAAGTTCTTTCAGATTTTTACTCATTCTTCTGCCGGTAGAACCATGCCACCGTTGAAAAGGCTCTACCGCCCCGTCTTCAAGGCTTTTTTCTTTGTCAGGGACAATTAAATCTACATCAAAGCTGTCAACAACCCCTTTTCCCTTGCAAGTTTTGCATCGGCCGTAGGGGCTGTTGAAAGAAAACATCTGAGGAGATGGTTCGGGAATTCCTCTGTTACAGTCAGGGCAAGCCGCTTTTTGGTTAAAAATTCTCTCACTTTCACTGTCGTTTTCCAGCGTTGCACAGACACCGTCGCCCATATTTAAGGCCATACGCACACTGTCAGCGATACGGTTGGAATTGACAGCATCATTATTTTTGACTATCAGGCGGTCAATGACGGCATCAATGTCATGAATGACATATCTTTCGAGCTTATCTACGTCATCAAGGTCACGGATATGACCGTCAATCCGTGCTTTAACAAAGCCTTGCTGTTTTAACTGTTCGAACAATTCCCTGTAATGTCCTTTTCTCCCGCGCACGAGTGGCGCCAAAATCGTTAAGCGTGTTTTTTCGGGCAAAGAAGTTAATTCAGTAACGATTTGTTCAAGATTTTGAGTGGCAATGACAGAATCGCAGTCCGGACAATGCGGCGTGGCGACTTTTGCAAAGAGCAGGCGCAAGTAATCGTAAATTTCCGTCACGGTAGCCACGGTGGACTGGGGGCCCGAGCCGGCAGGGTCCTGCTCAATAGCGACTGTAGGCGGAAGCCCGGCTACCCTGTCGCAATCGGGACGCGGCATTTGCTCGAGGAATTGCCGCGCATAAGAAGAAAGGCTTTCAATATACCTTCGCTGTCCTTCAGCATAAATAGTATCGAATGCAAGCGATGATTTGCCGCTGCCGCTGATGCCTGTAATCACAATAAATTTATCACGGGGCAGTGCTATATCAATATTGTGAAGATTATGGGTTCTGGCGCCTTCAACACTGATTATCTGGTTGCCGACGGATTGCTGGAGTTTAGCCATAACTATTCATCGGACTCCGTGACAAAACAGTCCATTGGACATACTTTTACAGCGGTGGAAAAATCACCCTCGGATTTTTCATAATTTAATGACGGCAGAGCATTTTCCATTTCTATCGCCTCATTAGGGTCTTTTTTAGCACAGGCGCCGCAGGATATGCAGCCTACTCGACAAATGTTTTTCACGCTTTTACCCGAATCCCGCGATGAACAGCCCAGATACGTTGTATATTGCCTGTCAAGTAGACTGATAAGATTTCGCGGACAGGCTTTGACACATAACCCGCAGGCGGTGCACTTTTCGGGATCAATCACCGGCAGGTCAAGCTCCATAGTAATCGCATCGAAGGGACACACATCCGCGCAGGAACCATACCCCAAGCACCCATATATACATGCTTTTGAACCTCCGGAAAGCAGATGCACAGCTTTACAATCATCAATTCCCTCATAATCACACCTTTTAGTGCAATTTTCCCTATGTCCCTGACAATGCACGACTGCACGCTTTTGGGAGCCTGCATCGAGAGCTTCCACGCCCATGATATCAGCAACAATTTGAGCTGTCTCCGGCCCGCCCGGCACACACAGGTTTGTTTTTTCATTTTCATCAACGACCGCCTGCGCATAAGCCATACATCCGCCGTAGCCGCAAGCACCGCAATTTGTGCTGGGAAGAGCTTCAAGGATTGCCTGTATGCGCTCGTCAGTTTTAACACTGAACACTCGTGAAGCCAGGGCCAATCCGGCGCCGAACATCAAGCCTAAAACAATCATTGCAACAGTTGCAGTAAGAAATATGCTCATCGCTATCCTCAATAAAATGTAATTACGTTTAAACTATGCTTTAAATCTGAACAGCATTACATCACCGTCTCTTACGATATAATCTTTGCCTTCCGTTCTGACATTCCCCGCCTCTCTTGCTTTCTGAAATGAACCCGCGGCATAAATATCATCAAAAGAAACAACTTCGGCTTTAATAAACCCCTTAGCCATATCAGTATGTATTTTCCCGGCGGCCTCAACAGCGGCCGCTCCCCTCTTAAGCTCCCAGGCACGCGTTTCAGGGCCTTTTACAGTAAAGAAAGATATCAGATCTAAAGCTTGATATCCTAATTTCACAATCTGATCCAGCGCTGACTCTTTCAGCCCAAGTTCCCCCAAAAATAATTCTATCTCCTCCGGATCGTCAAGGTCACACAACTCAGATTCAACATCCGCACATATATATGTATGAATCAGGTTATTTTCACGCGCGCATTCGTGAAAGGCCGAAACCTTTTTATCAGCCTCAAAATCCTCATTGACAACTTTTTCTATTTGGTCAACGGAAACATTACCGACATAGATTATTGGTTTAGCCGTCAGCAATCCCATTTCTCTGACAATGGGGATTTGATCCGAATTGAGTTCTAATTCATTAATAAAGCGTCCATTTTCCAAGCTGGTCAGCATTTTCTCCATAAAACCCATTTGTTTTTGGGATTCTTTACTGCCGGCGCGCGCTTTTTTAGCAGCATCATCCAGGCGCGCTTCCACCCTTTCGACATCCTTACTGATCAACTCGGTATTAATAGTCCGTATATCCCTGACGGGTTCGAGCGTACCGTCGACGTGTGAGACGTCTTCTGACGGGAAAAGCCGAACAATTTCGACCAGTGCATCGACTTGCTGGATATGGGTGAGAAACTCATTACCCAGCCCCTCGCCATGAGAAGCCCCCTTGACAAGTCCCGCAATGTCAACAAACTCAATTGAAGCCGGTGTTAATTTATCTGGTTTGAGAATATCCCCCAGAACCACCAACCTTTCATCGGGAACAGGTGGAATGCCGACATTGGGCTCGATAGTGCAAAACGGATAATCAGCAACGTCGGCATGTGCCTTTGTCATGGCATTGAAAATTGTTGACTTACCGACATTAGGGAGACCTATGATACCGCAGCTAAACATTTAATTCCTCTTTGTCAATTGGTAAAATGAAAATCCCCGGTGAAATTTTATCCTATTTTATAAGGTTTACTATTAAGATTCAATATCATATAATTATAAAGTTGTATGGTAACAGTTGCAAATTGAGGGTAGTGGTACTTTTCAGGCGTTCACATGCCTTCAGCGTTAACAAAGTAAGATTTTAAATTTTCTGAATCAGGGATAGTATATAATAATTGGAAATATTACGCTCAAAGACCGATAATAAATACAGCACTGCCGAGGGTATTTGTCTCCGGCGGCTTGATTACAGCAATACCAGCCAGGTTGTTTCATTCTTAACACCGCATTACGGCCGAGTTGACTGTATGTACAAGGGGGCCTGGCGAGCGCCGCAGAAAGGAATTTCAACGGGGGTTGATCTGGCTGAACGGTATAAAATAGATTACCGGCATTCGGCATCCGGCGGCCTGGATACCCTGAATGACTGCGCTATGATAGAACATTTCGGTGGATTAAGGACCTCGGTTGACCGTGCATTATGTGCCTATTATGCAATAGAGCTGATGCGCAATTTTACAACCTATGCTCAGGATTGCAGCGATTTATATACCATTCTGCTTAAATCAATCAGGTGCTTTGCCTCCGGAATAAATTTGGGCTTTAACGTATTAAGGCTTGAAGCTGCCACCCTGATACATTACGGATCATACCCCGACTTCAGCCGCTGCAGTCACTGCGGTAAACACGATAGCGAATGTGATATTTATAGTTTCTCGGCTTTCCAAGCGGGGTTGCTTTGCAAAGAATGTCATATCCAGCTAAAGGGACGAATGAATGAGAATCCGATTCGAATAAATCCCCGGGTAACGGATTTTATTGATAAAATCCCTCAAAACTTGGAAACCGCGCTCAGTGAAAGTAATGTCAAATTAATTGTCGCTTCCAGCCGGCTGCTTCGATATCACATAAGCTGGCTTTTGGGGAAACATCTGGCGATGTGGAAATACTTACACAGCCGTCACTATAGCCGCACTTTATCTAAAATCAAACGCAGCAGCAGCATTGGCTGAGGATTCAACATCAAAATCAAACATCCGTTTGCGGATTTTCGTTACTATCTAAACGAGGAGTAAGTATATCCTTGACCGTTAAAGTTTTTAACTTTTCTCTCTGCTCATTACGGATATTCTGCAGTTCGTCTGCCTGAGCTACTGAATGGTATCCAAAACCGGCTTTATCCAGCACTTCAGCGATATCGGAAAGTCTGATGTCATCGGGGTCACTGCCCAGCATATATCCATCCCTTGGTTCTGAAACGCGGGCCAGGATACCGGACTGCACGAGCAAACCGGCGAGATTTTCCGCAAATTCCGGGGGCATGTCCAGTTTACTGCAGATATATTCGACACCTACGGGGCCTTTTTTTTGCTCAAACCACCTTCCCACTTCCCTTACAATACCGACTACCGTCAGGTCATTGGCTATGAATTTATTATCAGACTGCTTAGCCGCTTCCACGTCGGCTTTGTCAAGCGTTTTAAGATGTTGGGTAGTGAACGTCAGCTGCAGGCCAAACAGCACGATAAGCCAGGTAATATTTATCCAGATAACTCCGAGAGGGATCAGTCCGATCGCGCCATATACATCGCGATAAGGGAGGAAATTAGTTATATAGAGTCCAAAAGCCCACTTTGAAACCATCCACCCCACTGCCGCTATAGCCGCTCCCCATACTGCCGCCCGCACCTGGACCGACGTGTTAGGCAGCACAAAATATAACATGAAAAAAGTAACTACCGTCATAAGATAAGACATCGCAGCACCACCTAAATCGGAAAAAAGAGTTGCCTCGATCTCTTTATCGAAAAAATACTGCGTCATAATATAGACGCCTAACCCTATAAGAACCGGCCCCAGCGTCATTACCGCCCAGTAATTAACCATCCGTTGCAAAAAATTGCGCCGGAAAGTAACGTGATAAATGTTATTAAATGCACGTTCAATTTTAAACAGCAGGACCAAAGATGCGATGATAACGAAAGTCATACTGATCAGGGTCACCCCGCCGGTATCCATCCCATCAATAACATTCTGGATAATACCGTCAAGGTGCTCTGTGAGCTGCTCCGGCTCCTGTGGCTGCTCCGGCTGATCCGAATCCTCAGGGACCTCCTCCTTTGCCGGCATGTATTCAATCGCCGTCAAATTGAGCTGCTCATAAGTGAAATCCTTGATCCTATCCCCCATATCCTCGTAGCCCGGCAGGAACTGGAACACCATCAGTACAACTACCGCGAGTGGGACCAACCCGAAAATCGTGCTGAAAGATAATGAAGCGGCAACATCGGTAGCACGATTTTTCTTCAGCAGCCTCACGCGATAACGCCAGGCTTTCGCCTGAAAAACTAAAAAGCGCCTCAAAACCCCTATATTTCCCCAAATAACCGTCAGTGATTCCTTAACTTTATTTATCATGATTATTCCCACTGAAAGTGGCGGTCCTTCAACTTTGCAGATGTTTTAATGATCAAGAAGGTTTTGGCATTATAGATCATCGCGAACAGAGTTGCTTGTTTCTGGTTGCTGGTAAAAAAATACAACCTTGCAACATACCAGCAACTGATATCTCCTTTTACTATAAGCGATTACGATTCGCTATCGCAATCTCAACATCCGCAAAGATGACAGAGAGCCCTGAAAGTAACTATTCTGTGAACCAAGTTCACTGAGGACTTACAACCATAGTATAATCAAAATGAGAATAAATATCCAGCAAATCAGAAGCCACAAAAAAAGCCCGTCGTTAAAAATAACGACGGGCTGAAAATCTCAATAAAATATCAAAAAGATAGATTAAAGAGGTGTGACATTAGCGGCCCTGAGGCCTTTATCACTGTCTTCAACTTCAAAACTTACGCGCTCTCCTTCCTGGAGGTCTTTGAAACCATCCATGTTCAAAGCACTGTAATGAACAAAAACATCATCACTGGCATCATCCGGCTCAATGAATCCAAAACCCTTCTTTGCGTCAAACCACTTTACTATTCCTTCAGGTGTCACGATACAAATCTCCTTCA
>PUNP01000298.1 GCA_003551785.1 Candidatus Brocadiaceae bacterium
GTAAAAAACTGTTCTTGCCCGCAATGCAGAAGGAAAACCTGTCACAAAAAAAGCAGCAATCGTCAAACATTTTTTCCAATCAGGCAGAAAACAGGTGGTCTGATACGCATGTCGAGGCCGACGCTGTAGAGGCAAAAACAAAAGTTCACTCAAACAGTATTGAGAATAGCAAAAATAACGACCTCAGCCACATGGAGAGGCGTTTTCTTGATGATGTGAAAAACCATCCTGAAAGCGGCATTGCGGCCAGGTACAGGCGTCTCGGGGTAAGCGTAAGGCAGGGTAATAAGCTGAAGGCCAGGCTAATGGAAAAAGGCCTAATTGAAGAGGACATGCTAACGACGGATACGGGCAGGCGAAAAGTTATTCGGCTGAGCGACAACTCAGGATCATAAATCTCACAAGTCCAGCCGGGTTTTTTTTCCAAGTATATCGAATGTGAGAAGTTCTTATTGGCCGGTTGCATGTTGGACCAGTTCTATTTGCCCCTTTATTTGACAATATTACCGACTTTTTATACAATATATAAGACGGTTGCATATCAGGCACTTTTATATTGGGGCGCTGCATATGGTCAATAATTACCTGAGTAAAGATTATTGGAACGGTTTGATTAAGGTGGGGCTTTCGAGGCTGTTTATTTTGCGCGTGCTTTACGTAGCTCCGCTGCACGGATACGGGATATGCCGGAGGATTTCCGAGATAACCAGCGGATGCTGCGCACCTACCGAGAGTGCCCTCTATCCGGTACTTCATGAATTTGAAAAGCATGGATACGTATCATGCTGGAAGGATACAGTAGGCGGTAGGAATCGCAAAGTTTATGCACTCACAGAGAAAGGAAGAAGAGCATACCACACCGGCCTAAAGGCATGGGAGGAGACGGCCGGAGCACTTATCACCGCCAAAGAAGAATTATCATCACAGGCAGAGACTTGCGAGGCTTGAGAGCGAATTTTTTGCCACTTTCCGTTTCTTAGTATCTGCATTAATAAATGATGAAACTTTTAGGCTGGTTAAAAAACATGGTTAAAAATAAGAAAAAAACAAACCAGAACGGATGTTGTGATTTAAATATCCCGCCCGCAGAGAAGAAAAAAATAGAGGGGGGAAATCAAGGCTGTTGCGAGTCTAGGGCAACTCCAAAGGAAGAAGACGAAAGGGGGAAAAAAGTTGATGAGGTGTCTACCCCTGTGGGCAGGGTCCCAGTGGTAGCTACCAGTCTCAATTGGGCCGATCATTTGGGAGCGCTCAAAGTCAGAGTTGGATTGGGACGGATGAGCTATGAGGTCAAACCTGGGCTGTACGGCGTAGGGGCGCCGACCGCTGATTCTCCCGTCTTTGTTTCTGCCAACTATAAATTGTCTTTCGACCATCTGCGTCGTGAGCTGGACGGTGTAGATGGCTGGATAATGGTCATTGATACCAAGGGAATCAATGTCTGGTGCGCAGCGGGTAAGGGAACCTTCGGCACCGAGGAAATCCTCCAACGTATAGAACTTACCCGGCTCTCTGAGATAGTCAGCCACCGGTGGATTATTGTTCCCCAGCTCGGAGCTCCCGGGGTCAACGCCCAGGAGGTGAAACGCCGCAGTTCTTTCCGTGTGGTTTATGGACCGGTATATGCTCGGGCTATTTCGGAATTCCTGAATGCCGGAATGAAGTGCTCTTCGGATATGAGACAGGTCCGTTTCAACTTTATTGACCGTCTGACGCTGATTCCTTTAGAACTCCTCCAGTGGGGACGATATGCCTTCTTTATTGCGGTGGTTCTCTTTCTTTTGACCGGCCTGAGCCAAAACGGCTATGCCTTTCCCGGACTAGCGGGGGGACGGACGGTAATGCTGTTTTCCCTTGCTTTTCTCACTAGTGGTGTCCTTGTTCCGGCATTTCTGCCGTGGCTTCCGGGACGAGCCTTCTCGTGGAAAGGGATGGTCGTAGGATTGCTACTGGCGACTGTACTTGTGATTATGGGATGGATACCATCTGCCGGGATGGCCGGATTGCTAGAGACGGTGGCCTGGATGCTGTTGATGCCAGCAATCGGCGCGTTTTTGGCAATGAATTTCACCGGTGTAACTACCTACACATCGCTTTCCGGTGTCAAGAAAGAAATGCGTTTTGCTATACCGGCACAGATCACGGCCGCAGTGCTCGGTTTCGCTCTGTGGATGATAGCAAGGTTTTTATAGAAAAGGAGAAAAGAAATGCTCAGATACCTGAAAAATGTTGTAACCCTGCGACTCGATGCCGAGGCCTGCAACGGTTGCGGCATGTGCGCCATAGTTTGTCCCCATAGCGTATTCAAAATAGAAGATCGCAAGGCGGTTATTGCTGACCGGGATGCCTGCATCGAGTGTGGTGCCTGTGTTATTAACTGCCCGACAAATGCTGTCCGGGTTCGGACCGGTGTGGGTTGCGCCACGGGAGTTCTCCTGAGTAGTATCGGAAAAGAGGACGAGTGTTGCACCAACGACTGCGGCGTATCTCCGGCAGAAAGCGAACCAGCTCAGATTGGCTGCTGCGGTTCTCAAACTTAAAAGACCGATGGAGACACGCCCTCTTGCAACAGCTAAACTGATTTTTTGTGGACAACGGCGTTTAAACGTGATTTTCAAAGAGTCCGTTTCTACCTTTCACATTGATAATTGTGGCGACAGGTGAGGCTTATCCGGAAAATTTAATGAAATTTCAGGGGCCATTATCTCATTTGCTCCCGTCCCGTTATCGGCATTTCGGTACCGGTTTTGCGTATCAGTCCAACCCCCGACATATCTTGGAGAGGCTCATTGCAGCCGCCGGATGGTTGAAGGATAAACATGCATTGATTGATTTCAACACTATTCGCCTCACCGAATATCTGTTCTATTTCGCCATAATCCTGCTCTCATCCATTGTTTATTGCGGTTGAGCAAATAGCTCCTTTTATGCAAAAAACGAGCTGAGAATCGCTGTATTTGTCTTATATGGTGTTTTTGAGGCGGCTTGCCTGCCCCTCATACGCCTGTCGCGGGATACCCGGAAAATAGCGTTGCCCGGCAGCCGGTTCCGGCCATTTTCTACCAGATTTTTATATTAAAGAGAGAGTGTGCAGTATATGCGTCGGGGCTGACTTTGGTGTGTGCGACCGGTCTGATCTACCGGGTTCGATGACACGAAACGGTCCAGCATAGCGCACTTTCAAGTAGAGAAATCGTTCCGTTGCTCTCAGGTCTTTCGCAGGAACGGCTTTTTA
>PUNP01000389.1 GCA_003551785.1 Candidatus Brocadiaceae bacterium
AACACCCACGGGAGCTTTTTATGCCTTCCCTGATTGCAGCGGCCTGATGAATAAAACCTATGGCGATAAAA
Source organism: Candidatus Brocadiaceae bacterium (assembly GCA_003551785.1). The sequence continues at coordinate 72 of PUNP01000389.1, forward strand.
ATGTGCAATCCTCCATGGACTTGAGTAAAGCACTGCTCGAAACCGTCAGACTGGCCGTCGTACCCGGCTCTCCCTTCGGCGCCGAGGGATACCTCCGCTTCTCCTATGCCGTCAGCGAAAACGACATAGAAAGAGGGCTGGAACGCTTCAGGGATTTTATTGAACGCTAACGAGCAATTAGCTGAGGAAAATAGCAGAAAGTTCATGTTTTATAACCAGGCAACCGGTAAAGAAGTTGAAGTAAGTGATTTGGAACCAGGTGGCTCCCAATTAAGGGAAAGCATATCTTAGCGGAAACATAGGCGATCTAATATTTTGTTGTCGCTTTGCTGCAGATGCGCCGACAGGTAAGTCCTCAGTGAACACCGCAAAATCACCACCGGCACAGGGCACGGTGGTGATAAAGTAACGTGGTTCACTGAATATATGCGCCAATAAAAATGCTCAAAACTCGTATACGAACTAAACATGGGAAATGAACGGAAAAGAATATTCATTTCAGCAGGCGATTATTCCGGTGATTCCCATGCAGCTCACCTGATGGAAACGATCTCCAGACGCGACCCCTCAATCTCTTTTATTGGTTTCGGGATGGAAAAAATGATGGATGCGGGCCTGCAGCGGCTTGACACCAAACAACTTTCCCGGCAGAATGCTATGTGGCTCTATAATCTGTTGAGCCTGAACATTTTCCAGAAAAAATTATCAATCGCTAAAAAACTTTTCCGTTCCAATCCGCCCAAACTTCTGATTTTAGTTGATTATGGCGGCTTCAACCTGTTCTTAGCTAAAGAAGCAAAAAAACATGGCATTCCCGTGCTTTATTATATCCTGCCACAGGCGTGGGCTCACGGACGCTACAGGTTAAAAAAAATTCGCAAATGGGTTGATAAAGCAGCAGTTATTTATCCTTTCGAACCGCAAATATGTGAAAAGTACTCCGTTGATGCCTTATATGTCGGCCACCCAATCTTCGACACACTAAAGTCCCATCCCCCTGATATCAGCCAGGTGAAAAAATTCAAAGAAGAACACGATGAGAAAATAATCGCTCTCTTCCCGGGCAGCAGAACGCAAGAATTAAATGCTAATTTCCCTATTATGCTGAAAGCCGCCGGCATGTTGCAGAAAAAGAATCCAAATCTGTTTTTCATATCACTTACCCCTCCCTCTGTCCGGGCCCATGCAGGTAAAATTATCAATAAATTTGATGTGAATGTTGAATTCCCGAACCTTTCATCTTTTGAATTAGCCCGGGCCGCTGATCTATGCATAACAAAGTCGGGTACCATTACGCTCGAGATAGCTTCCCAACACACACCGATGGTCATACTCTACAGGTTAAACTGGTTCTTATACTTCCTGATTTCCGGCATGACGCATACACCTTATGCCGGTATCGTGAATTCCCTCGCCAACAAAATGGTATGCCCGGAGAAAGTAATGTGGCATTCCGAACCGCAATGGATTACAATTAAAGTAGAAGAGATTTTAACTGACCCGAAAATATACTCAAAAATGATAAATGAATTAAAGGGGTTGACAGACGCTTTATGTATTCCCGGCACCTCTGAAAAAACTGCTGACATTGCAATGAATATGATGTAATTGAAAAAAGGGAACATTTCGTCGTCTCGAGTGTCTAAATATATAGTTTCCGACCGAAAAGTTGAAGGACCGCAAACCTTATAAACAGGAGGTTACCTATGTATAGAAGTCATGCTGTACGCCTGCTGACTACCCTTTCGATATTAGCGGTCATCACAGCCTCCTGCATCGGAATAAGCCCAGCGTCCGCACAGAGCAACGATCTCACCGTCAGTGCGAGCTATACGCTCCGCGAAGAAAGCACCTTCGCGGCGGCGGAAGTGCGTTTTAACCTGAACCTTCACGGCGACCGGCCGCGACGTGTCGCCCTCCTCCCCGTCGGCATCCCTCTGCTCTCCGTTCGAACCTCACCCCGGAATATAGCCGTATCCCAGGAAGATAAACACTACTCCGCCCGGCTGCCCCATAGCGGAGAGTTCGAGATCACACTGCGGTTCCGTCTGCCAATCACTGAAAGCGCCGGCGTGCGGTCAGTCAACCTTCCCCTGAAGGAAAAAGCCGTCAACCACGTGTCCCTGCATCTCGGGCAACCCGGCATGGCCATTCGCACGCTCCCCGCTGCCCCAGTAAAAACCCTCGCTCACCCGGACGCGACCACGGCAACCCTGTATCCCGCGGGACTGCGATCGATCAAAATATCGTGGCTCCCCGAAGAACTGGAAGCCGAGCCCGACGCCGTCTTCGAGACTGACGAAAACAGCATCCTTGACCTGGCCCGCGGCGCCGTTGCGCGCGAGACCCTGCTGACACTAAGCATTCGGCGCGGCGGCCTGGAAAGGCTCGACATCGACGTCCCCCAAGATGTGGATGTGCTGGATGTCGAGGGATATCAGCGGATTTTCGAACGACGTCAACCCACCCATGAACCATCCCTTCGAAACACAGACGATATTGACTCCTGGCACATGGAAGGAACCGACTCCGACCGCCGGCTCATCGTCTTTTTTCGCCATACTGTGAAGGAACCGATCGTTCTGCGGATTCGTTCGGAACAACGGCCCGATCCCGGGGCAGAGGCTTTCACTGTCGAACCGTTTGCTCCGGCGGGTGCGGACCGCCAGCGCGGGCGGATAATGGTGATGCAAGCCCCGGAACACGAAATAGTTACTGATGTTATAACCGGCATGAACCGGACCGAGGTGGAGGCCATTCGCTTATTCCCATCATGGTTGCTTCGCTCACAGGAAATTGCAGCGGCCTATGAATTTCACCGCCTGCCCGCCTCACTGCACGTCGTCGCCCGTCCGCAGCCCCCGCGAATCACCGCCTCGGTGCAAAACCATATACGGTTCCAGGAGGGGCTGGTGGATATGGAATCGCACGTACGGTTCCGGGCTGAAAGCCGTGCCGTCGACAGCCTTCGCCTGGCACTGGACGAAGGACTGATGGTGCTGGGCGTTGAAGGCCCAAAAGTCGCCGGCTGGGAGGTCGCCGACGCCATACTGCACGTGCGGCTGACCGAGCCCGTGAAAGGAGAAGGTGAATTTACTCTGTCCGCCGTCGAGCACCTGCGGCGCATCGACGGCGTGCTTGCCCCCCAAATCCGCGTTAAAGAC
>PUNP01000991.1 GCA_003551785.1 Candidatus Brocadiaceae bacterium
GGGAGACAGGGAAGATCTGGGAGGTGAAGGCCTCACATTGGCCGGTTCGTGCGCCCTACCGACACCTCACCGATATGCTCACGCGCGACAAACTCACCCCTCTTTCTCACAGAGCCGCCACTGGCTTTCTGCAACGAGCTGTGAGGTCGCGGTTGCGCTTTGACCCCCTGTTTCTGGCCGAAGTAGAGGCCCATATCAGGCCGACCTGTTCCGAGCACGCGACAGGCGCTAGAGGCGACTCTGGGAACGTTACCTCGACGAGAGTCTGTGCATGATAGACGCAGCAAGACCCCAGCGGTGGTCCGACCTCCATCCGGAACCGGGGATTGTCGCGGCTTTAGATCATGCTGGGCCGAGACCTTTGGCCGGTAGTCAAAATCAGAAAAGGCGTTGGAGCGAGCGATTCGCGGATGCCTGTGCTGTTGCCATCGCCGATGAATTGCGCGGCTGCGGTTTGAGAGACCAAAAAATACTTCCCTTGAGCCTGGGGCACGGAACCGAGCCGCTCACGCCCCTTGGCTCTGCGACCAGAAAGAGGATCGATGTCACGGTCGTAGACAAGGTTCTAGGGCTAGAAATCGGTGTGTCACTCAAAGGCCTCAACTTTCGAGATGAGAACAGCGGAAACTTTGACAAGAATCTTACCGGACGCCTCTACGAATTGGGCGATGAAATGCGTCTCGTACATGAGCACTTGCCACACGCTTTTATGACGGGAATCTTCTTCTTACCTCTTGAGAGTGCTTCAGACAAGAGCGACCGCGCACAGTCCTCGTTTGCGCATACTGTAATCAAACTTCGGGAGCGTACTGGTAGGCTTGATGTTGCGTTGGTTGGACAAGCTCCACGGTGTGATCTTGGCTTTGTAGGCCTTTACACAACCGGCGAAGAAAACGAGGTTTATCCACCAGGCATCGTTCGGTTCTTGGACGTTGGGAAGTCGCCACCCCGTCGTGGTCGTCCACAGGTTGAACATACATTATCGCTTCGGGAGATTGTGAACGAAACCGTTGCAAGGGCGACCTTCAATTTGAGTGTGGATTGGTCGGAACCCGAAGGCGAATTGCCCGATAATGACTAAGAGATCCAGTGGAGTGGGGTGCCCGTCTGCGTCGTCTGAGCAAATTAGGCGAAAGCTGTCTGCGCAAAGACAGAGCGGCACCTCTCCGGAGCGTGCAGTCCGGAAGCTACTCCATGGTCGGGGCCTTCGGTATCGGGTTGGCTACCGCATCCCAAGTTGTCGCGGACGCACAGACATAGCGTTTACGCGATGGAAGATAGCCATTTTCGTGGACGGATGCTTCTGGCATTCCTGCCCGCAGCATGGAAGCCTACCCAAACGCAATAGGGAGTGGTGGATAGCAAAACTCGAAGCGAACGTGGCTAGGGATCGAGAGACGGATGCAGGTCTCCGCGAGATTGGGTGGCATGTTCTCCGTGTCTGGGAACATGAAAACCCGGAAGATGCCGTTCTCCGAATTGCGAGGCTGGTGGAGCGTATTTCTTCTGAAGCACGGGTACGTTAAGGCACTCGAAAGCGAGGAGTCTTCGCGGTTGTGTGTCTCGCGCCTAGGGGTCTTGCGGGCTGTTCTAAGCGATTTCTGGCAGGATAGGCGCAAACGCAACTCAGACGTGGCAGAAGGCCTGACCTATGAAACGAGCGTACTGGTTGGATTTATTCGCTGGAGCAACTTGGCATGAGTTCCAGAAAGCGGGCAGTCGCGTCTCGGGTTTCCGCGAATCTCGATGGAATACTGTTCAGAAGATCGCCAAAGGGGATTACCTCCTTTGTTACCTGACCGGCGTCTCCCGGTTCATCGGCATCCTTGAGGTGACGTCAGACCCTTTCAAGAAGGCTGAACGGGACATCTGGAAGGATGAAGATTTTCCGTGCCGCATGGAGGTCAGGCCCATCGTGGAGTTGAGCCCGGAGACTGCGGTTCCCATTTTAGAACTTCGTGAGCGGCTTTCTTTTTTTCAGAACTTGACAAGCGCTCATGCATGGAGCGGTCACGTCCGAGCATCTCCTGCAAGATGGAAGAAATCCGATGGGGAGGCTGTCGTTGAGGCGTTGCTGGACGCGCGGGACAATCCCGTGAACCGACCGGTGGACAAGCGAAAACTTAAGTATCGCCCTAGGGCGCTAGGAGCGAAAATAGGTCCGGTCACTGTTCCCGAGCCAGACGGTAAAGAGCTAATAACAGATATCGGTGTGAAGGAAGAGCAGGGTGCTACTGACCATACCGAAATCCAATGGCTCCTATTGAAGCTTGGTTCAGACATGGGGTTCCATGTGTGGGTCGCGAAGAACGACAAGGGAAAACAGTTTAAGGGGAAGAGCTTCGCCAATCTCCCTCGCCTAAAGACTTCCCTGCCGCTCCAGTTTGACGATGCTACGAACAAAACAATCGAATTGATCGATGTCCTTTGGTTACAAGGCAACGCAATCGCTGCGGCCTTCGAGATTGAATCCACAACGTCCATCTATTCAGGTCTTCTTCGGATGGGAGACCTCGTCGCGATGCAGCCTAACCTAAACATTCCTCTCTATCTCGTTGCTCCAGACGAACGTCGAGCAAAGGTTATGACCGAGGTGAATCGGCCAACCTTCTGTCGCCTAAGCCCCCCATTGTCCGAGATCTGTAGGTACATTTCATTCTCCAGCCTCAAGGACCAGGTCGCCCAAGCATCAGCCTATATTCGGTTCCTTAAGCCGGAGTTCCTCGACGAACTCTCGGAATCGTGTCAGTTGGACGACGCCTAGCGAAGTAGCGCTCAATATCGATGGAGGCTCCGTCGGCGTTCGCTCTTTGCGTTTCGACCGATTATGTGGTGGCTCACCGGGTGGGGGACCCCGGGAATCGCGAGGGATACTGATCGCACTGCGGCCCCGTGATTGGATACCAGCAGGTATTATCTTTGAGTTTGGTAGAGTCCTTAGGCGGCCGGGTCCTTAGTTTTGCGGAATCCATGTAACGATAGGAATGTGGACCCGTGTGGGTGTGTTTCTTCTCCTTTGGAGGTCAAATGCGACAGTTAGTCTCGGCATGCGTCTTGTTTGTCGCAACTATTGCGAACGCCGGACCAATTGCAGATTCAATCGGTGCGTATCTGGCTGACGAAGACGGCGCTTGCGGCTTTGCAATGTTCTCTGGCAGGGAACTTCCCGATCAAAACTACGGTGGGGTCTGCGTTCCTCTTCTCGTGGCGCTGGATCAAGAACAAAGACGTGTTA
>PUNP01000814.1 GCA_003551785.1 Candidatus Brocadiaceae bacterium
AAGGGAGCGGTTTTATAAAGGCGGGAATAGAAACATCCTCTCAGCAAAAGTGCACAGCGTGCCGGTAACAGAGGCTAAGGACTTATGGCAGATTCAGTTTGTGGGACTAAGATTACCGCCCCCCCCCACTATTTTTTTCAATTTTCTATAAGGGGAGGTAAGTGACCTATATGCATTTTCAAAAAAATTATACTCGCTTGCAAGTTACTTTCATATACAATTCATTCGTTAAATAGTTAATTTATTCTTTCAAAATCTATTTCACCAATTCTTATTTCACGTGGAAAATTAAGCACTTCCAATATAATCCTTCTTTTGCTTTCCCTTGAACTGTCTTCAGCAATAAAAGCAAAAAGCCAGTCCCCTGTATCAGTTTTTCTCATATATCTGTTGATCGGATCCCTCTCAATCAATTCATAATTGTAACTTCGACTAGTGGGAATACGTGAAAATCCCCCGGGGACAGGTCTTACTATGGTAGAAGTACGTGTTCTGTTCAATTTGCTTTCAACCCTCCTTCTAGCTGCATCTCTTGCCAGTCTCCATGCATCCAAGTCTTCACCTTCCAAAGGTTGGTTTAATTCTCTTATTCTTTCCTGTCTTGCTTTTCTGCGTTGCTCTTCTTGGTCTCTTTTGTGTTGTATGTTTTTTCTTACTTCATCATCACAAGGCAGGTTGTGTTTTTCACGATATTCATCAGGTAAGGCTCTGATTGGTACTCTAGCCACTCCAGAACTATGCATAATTTCAACATAGATTTCATTAATAGATTCTATAGTAGGATTTTCATATACTTTGCCGCTTTTTGCTCTTACTGTGTTTGCTTCCAGTATAGGTATGATACAAAACAAACTTATAAATGTCAATAATAGTTTCATGGTTTAATCTTCCTTTTTAACTTTAATCTGCTATTGTCATAAGTCCGAGTCCAATAAGACCTAAAATAAGACCTGCTATCAATCCTACTGGACCTAATACAAAAAGACCAACAATAGGGAGAGTAAAAAGTAATGTCAAGGCGCATCCCAATTTCTCTCCTTTTTTACCAAATTCTTGAAGATTGTGAGCATGTTTGACTAAATTCGGGTTATTTTCCATACCTTCTTTGAGAAACTCTCCGCAATGTTTACACTTGATCGCAGCTTTGATAATAGTTTCTCTACAATATGGGCACTCTTTTGTTTCGGTTTTTGAGTTGCCTTCTTGTTTTGAATGAATTGGATGCTCCGGCTCGGATATCTCAGGTACTGGAATATGAGTAATATTCCCACAATTAGGACAAAAAGTATCTTGCCCCCAGGCCGATTCATCATCTACAACAAACGTATGTTCGCAGTTTTCACAAGTTACTTTGAAGCTTTTATCGGTACTGTTCAAGAAACGACTCCTAACGTTTAAACGCTAAAAATATAACTAACCAAACAAACTAATTCTATTTATGCAAAAACTCAAATGACCAGTCATCTATATTAGAGTACTCTATTATCGTTCATATTCAATTTTAAATTCCACTGTGGCAGCCTTAATAGGAGTCCCACGGCCGATAACCTTAGTATCCCATATATGTATAAAAATCATATCACGAGGACTTCCTTCTGGGCTCATGTCGTCAGTTAAAATAAAAGGAAATTCGAATTCTTTGCCTTCGCGGGAATCAGGGTAGACAGATATGGTGTGCTGTTCACCTGTAGCAAAAGGGCCGATGTTTTCAACGTGAGCCCCAAAGCTTAATTCTCGCTTAATCCACCACTTTCTGCGACCATTAACTCGTATTTCAGACCTTGAATGAATTGGATTTCTTTCTGTTCGATCTCTAACACTAACCCGTACCATGTAAGGTTCTCCGCTTGCCTCGGCAGATTGCTTAGTTTCGATTTCATTATTTATCTGTTGCTGCGCATGTCTAACCCCGGACTCACTACCTGAAATAGCAGCATCTATCTTACCTAGATCAGGGTAGAATTCTTTTGCTTTTCGGAAATTTTTCAATGCGTCTTCCAGTTTTTCTTTTCCGGATTGATATTCTCCTTGTTCGTTAATTAGTACAACGGCTTCATTATATAAATCCGTGCCTTCTGAGAACAGCTTTTCGGCAGCTTCTTTGTCCTCTTTTATCTGTAAAGAATAATCGCCATTGTCCGTTTTAGGAGCGGTGCTCCAAATCCCTGTATTGTCACCGAAAGCTAGATTGCCGTTTTCAGTGATAACCATATAATCACTGGGATGCGAATTTTCTGTTCGATATCTCGCTTCAGAGTCAACCCTTTGAATCGTCAACTTTTCTGTTCTTTCACTGCCATCTGCATATATTGTGTGTTTAAAAAGAGTTCCACCTTTTTGAAAAAAGGTAATTACTTCCGAAAATTCAGTTTCCCATCTGCCTACAACATTATCAGAGAGTTTTGCTTCAAGTGATTCTTCAATCTGCTCGTGTGTAACTTTTGTACTGCCGAGTATTCTAATTTCCAGATCCGGGTTGAAGTGAGTTGTTGCCCATCCCCTGCCTTCGGAATCCATACTTGGAAGATAATATACTATGAAAGTGCGGTCATAATTTCGAGATTCCTGAGATTTCAACTCATGTGCGATATCACGAAGTTTTTCCTTAGAGATACGCTCGGACAAACGAACCTCAAGACTGCGCTTTATATCATGGAAAGTCTCTGACTTGATGATTGTATATGAAGGGCTTTCTTTAGGGTCACCTGAAGTCGCAATGGATGGGGATTCCCGACAAGCAGGGTTAAAACCCATTATCGCCACCATAAAAAACAAAAGAAGAAACTCTATGGCAAGGCGCTTGTTTTGCATCGTTTGATCTCCCTTTTTAAAAATGCCTGGATTGTATGATAAACTATCAGCTCGTTAATCAATATAACAGTTGTTCGCCTTTTTGTCAAACCGGAGGGGTTTCAATTCCGGCCGCCAGAGAGGCCACTGTCCACAAGTACCGTCTTTCATATCCGTTCCACATCCGTTCCACCGCAAGTTCTCAAAAACCCCGCCGTACACGCACTTTTTAAGCGATCGGCATCTGGGCCATAGTTCACCCGGGCCCGCCCGCCGGTCGTCCGGAAAGTCGCTGTACGCCCAATAAAACCGCGTCAGACGGTGTATTAACATGTAACCGCCAGTCCAACTCGGACGGGGCGTTCCAGTAGTCTATCATGTTTGACTCTCCAATAGAGCCCGCCGAAAACCTTCATGCACGTTCCTGCCGATCGCTCTCCT
>PUNP01000689.1 GCA_003551785.1 Candidatus Brocadiaceae bacterium
GACAGGCATCTTGCCTGTCCAGAGCGCACGCAGGGATGCGTGCTATACTATGAAAGGCATCTTGTGTTACTATATTTCTCATTTTGCACCTTTTCGGCCAAGTCACTATCGAAAAGCGATTTACGACTTTAACAGGAGAACAGAATATTGAGAACGGATGATATTATTTCAACACTCAGGATGTTCCAGCAGGAGAACCTTGACGTGCGGAGTGTCACATTAGGGTTAAATTTATTGGACTGTGCCGACCCTTCGGTCGGTCGGCTGTGTGATAAGATCAGGCTCAAGATAAAGCGTGCTGCGGGCGGGCTTGTCAGCGCATGTGAGCGTGCCGGTAAAAAATACGGAATACCGGTGGTGAATAAGCGGCTTGCCGTGACACCGGTGAGCATAATAGCCGCCGGCGGCGGGCCGGAAACATTTTGCCGGATAGCGCGTTCATTGGATGAAACGGCCGCCGAGATCGGTGTGGACCTCGTAGGCGGATTCAGTGCACTTGTCCACAAGGGAATGACTTCTGCAGATTGCGCCTTGCTGGAGGCCCTGCCGCAGGCCATGACGGATACCTCGCGCGTGTGCAGTTCGGTAAATGTCGCCGATACCCGTGCCGGTATCAATATCGATGCGATACGGCTGGTCGCTGATAAGATCAAGCTGCTGGCGGAGAAAACCTCAGAGAACCAGGGGTTCGGCTGCGCTAAGCTGAGCGTGTTCGCCAATATCCCCGAGGACAACCCGTTTATGGCCGGTGCGATGCTGGGTATCGGTGAGGCCGACAGCGTAGTCAATATCGGTGTCAGCGGCCCCGGAGTAGTCAAAACAGCTATCGAGCGGTTAGTGGATGAAAAGGGTAATGTTGAACTGGGTGATATTGCCGAGCAGATCAAGAAAACATCATTCAAGGTGACCCGTGTAGGTGAACTTATCGGCAGGGAGGTTGCCGAAGGGATCGGGGCGGAATTCGGCATCGTCGACCTCTCGTTGGCGCCTACACAGCGGGTAGGCGACAGTGTTGGTGAGATACTGATAGCTATGGGCATAAAGAACGTGGGTTCGGCCGGGTCAACGGCGGCACTGGCGATGCTTAATGACGCCGTGAAGAAGGGCGGGCTTTTCGCTTCTTCATCGGTCGGAGGATTGAGCGGTGCCTTCATACCGGTCAGCGAGGACAAGGCGCTTGCCGAGGCGGCCGAGAACGGTACTTTGGGGCTGGAAAAACTCGAAGCGATGACCTCTGTATGCTCGGTCGGGCTTGATATGGTGGTTGTGCCGGGGCATGTTAGTGCTCAGACTATAGCGGCGATTATAGCGGATGAGACGGCTATCGGGGTGGTGAACAAAAAAACGACCAGCGTGCGTATTATCCCTGTGCCGGGCAAGGTGGCGGGCGAGATGGCCGTATTCGGCGGGCTTTTCGGCGAAAGCATCGTGCTGCCCGTTACGGCTCCCGACTCGGCCGCCGAGTTCATTAACCACGGTGGAAGGATACCGGCACCGCTGCAGGCACTGAATAATTAAGATACTTTATTTGTTTGAATCCTGTTGTTCAGTCGTTTATAATCAGTTCATAGTACTATTGCTGGGATATGCAGGTGTTAAAATGGGAAAAGACTTTTGCACACTCAGCGATTCTTGCTTGAACTATAACATATAGGAATCATACGACTCATGCGACGTATGGATTACAACTTACAGTGTTCGCCGGGGATCTTGTAATAGGCTCTAAAGTCTTTTTATTATAATCAGCGAGAGAAGAAAAAATAATGGCTAACGAGCGAAAAATTAAAAGCAGGATATTGTATCTGTTCTTTTTTACACTACTCAGTGGGATATTTCTACCGGGCTGCCGCACCCGGCGCGAGATAGTGCTGGAGGATACCCGCATTTCCAATATGGTGTTCGACCATACGAGGATGCCAGAAGCGATGCGCCTTGGGGAAGAAGAGCCTGCTTCATTTGTGCTCTGGAGCAAAGACAATTACCAAAGCCGGCATGTATTACAGATCGCCCCTTACGCGGCATTGCAGCCCAGATTCCACCGACGTCATGATGTGACTCTATTAATCGTTTCCGGGCAGGCTATTGTTGAGGTGGAAGGTGAGCGCAATTATGTGCGTCCCGGCATGACGGTCACCGTGCCGCGGATGCATAAATTCGCGATCATTCCGCATGAAAGCCCCGGCGACCTGATAGCTGTACTCGTTTATTCCCCGCCGTTTGACGGAGGCGACGTTCTGGTGTTGGAGTAAAAGGGCATGTTTGTTCTCAGTTGTTTCTCAAGAGTGAGTGCCTAAGGGCGTGGGCGAAAAGCGCACATACGCAATGCGCAACGATCTACCGCGCCCTTTCAGAGCGCAAAATACGTGTAAATCATCACCTCGGGTTTGAAACCCGAGGCTACCAAACTTTGCCCCATCCGGGGCAAGGTCTTTGCTTTCGCCCCAACGGGGCGAGGTTAGGTAGCCCCTGGTTTTAACCAGAGGTAATAAATGATAAAATGATCAATGCGCCCCGTCAGGGGCGCGGTTGCTCTTGAAGTTGCGGCATTTGCTCATTATTACCCTTACGGCTGCGCCCCTACTCATTTGCAGAGACCTCGCTGTGAAAATGGGGTGCCTCCACGCTGCATCATGCAACGCTGAGATTAAAGAGGATTCGATCGCTAATCGTAAGTCGCTAGTCGCTGGTCCTTGTGTGCCCGGTCGGGTACGCCACAGACACGAATGTCTGTGCTACTTAACAACGACAAAAAAAGTACATTTGCCCACCTACTCTTTTATGGAGGTAATATGAGTACAAAAGCTGAAAGACCAAATATATTATTGGTGATGGCTGACGATATGGGGTTTTCGGACCTCGGGTGTTATGGCAGCGAAATAGGTACTCCCAACTTAAATGCACTCGCGGAGGGCGGCTTGCGTTTCACCTCCTTCTATAATTCCGCACGATGCTGCCCGACACGCGCCTCGATGTTGACAGGCCTGCATCCTCACCAGGCGGGTATAGGCCAGATGGTTAATGACAGGTCGGCTGAAAAAGGCAAGGCATACCTCGGCCATCTTAATGACGAATGCGTGACACTTGCCGAGGTGCTGAAAACGGCGGGTTATGCGACATATATGTCCGGCAAATGGCATGTCGGTGAAGAACACCCGAATTGGCCGATGGATAGAGGGTTTGAGCGCCATTATGGTCTTATCAGCGGTGGAATGAATTATTTCGATATCA
>PUNP01000601.1 GCA_003551785.1 Candidatus Brocadiaceae bacterium
ATCATTATTATGCTATTACTCCCCTGCCAGACCTCCTTTCTTGTTATGTATATAAGATATTGATATTATATAGCTGATAACATTACTTATAAAGTGTTTTTAGGATAAAATACCTGTATACCGTTCATAATCCTTGTATTTAGGTATACATAAATTTATAAACACAAGATGGCTTCAATTCAAAAGAGTTTTCGTCATAAAAGAAAACCCCCACTCAACTCGGAGTGAGGGTCATATAGTATAAAAATGTTTGAAACTAAATAATTATAAATTGAACTTTGTTCGGTATATACTTTTCCGATTACTGTTTTTCTTTGCTTTATTCCTTACCTTCTAACACCTTGGTCCTATAATCTGGGTGATCAACAAATAATCCATCTACACCTACGTCAAAGTAAAGAAGCTCACCCTTAGCCCAAAATTCTAACGGCGATTAGCTATCGGATAAATTTTAAATTCGTTACTTACTTCGTACTCTGCATAGCAATACCGTGTGCAAACTGTTTGCGCATTAAAATTAACACGATTAAGGGAGGAATCATAATTAAAAAGGTTCCTGCCATAACCACATTCCACTCTGCTGCTGCTCGCTCAGTGGTATACAACATCCTTAAACCAATCTGTGCTACCCTCATCTCCGTAGCAGTTGTGACTACCAGCGGCCATAAGTACTGGTTCCACATATAAACAAACTCAATAACGAAGAGCGCAGCTATATTTGTCTTGGAAAGCGGGATCAGTATATGCCAGAAATACTTCAACGGAGTAGCGCCATCAACACGTGCAGCATCGGGTAATTCATCAGGTATTGTAAGATAGAATTGCCTAAACAGAATAATACCAGTTGTACTGGCGAGGTAGGGAATGATAAGGGCATAGTAAGTATTTAACCATCCAAATTCAGCCATTAACCGGTACATCGGCATTACCCTTACTGGCAATGGCATCATCTGGGTAACCATACATAATGGAAATAACAAGGCCGAACCACGAAACTTAAAATGTGTAAACGAGAAAGCTGCTAAAAGGGAAAACATAATCTTGCCAACAGCAACAGCTACAGCTATAAATAAACTATTAAACATGAGTCGCCCGAGATTTATTCTTTGCCAGGCTCTTATCATGTTGTTTAACAATTGGTCGCCTGGTCTAAATATTGGAGGAAATGCATAGGCATCACTGTGAGTGTGAGTAGCCATTATTATTGTGAAAAACACAGGAAAAATCACTGCCAGCAAGCTTATAATCAGCACTGCATGAATACTGAAATGAACCAGTTGTTTTCTAGAAATAGATAAGTTTCTTATATTAAATCCAAATTTAGATAATTTCTCATCAGTTTTCAATATTATTCACCTCGCTGCCATTTTCACTTACCTGCTGTATATTGCCTTTTTCGATGTCGAATAGATCTGGAATGTTGCAATAGCGGCGATCATGATAAACAAGATAACAGACTGAGCAGAAGCTGGACCATGACGCATCCTGGCGAACCCGTCACGGTAAATTCTATAAACTAAAAACTCCGTCGTCTGGCCTGGACCGCCCTGGGTTACAACATCAATAAGACCAAAGACCAAAAAGAAGGAGTAGATAGTATTTACAAAAATAAGAAAAGCCGTTGTTGGACTTAACATAGGAAAGGTAACATTCCAAAATGCTTGCCACGGACTGGCTCCATCTATGTATGCAGCCTCCTTCAATTCATTGGGTACATTCTGTAAACCAGCAATATAAAAACACATATTATATCCCAGCATAATCCATATTGAAGCAAGTGTCACGATCAGAAAGGCTGCAACTGGATCAGTAAAAAAATTCAATCTATAACCTGTCGCTGTTCTAATACCATGTGTAAGCAGGCCAATTGAAGGATCAAACAATAATGCCCACATAACACCTGCAATAGCTGGAGACATCGCATAAGTCCAAATAAATGCCACTTGATAAAATCCAGAACCCTTAATTTTCTGAGTTGTAAGCATAGCCAAGCAAAGTGATATTGTTAGTCCTACTGAAATTACAATAAATGCAAAAAGAAATGTAAGCCATACACTTCTTAAGTATTCTGGAGAAGTCATTAAGTTCCTAAAATTATCCAAACCCACAAATCTTAAACCTGCACCCCAGGGGGCACTACGGTGAAAAGCCATCCAAACTGCCTGAGAAAAAGGATAGATCAGAAATATCAATATAACTCCTACCGAAGGCGTAATAAGGAAGTAAGGAAGTATCTTGCTGCCTGGAAATCTACCCATAATACTTTAAACACTCCTTCCCTGTTTATTGTAGTGTCCATAATAATCAGTATGTTAACATTCGCCGGAGCAACCTATGTGCTCCGGCGAATGGAAGTGTTAACTATTGCTGTTATTCAATTTCCATTTCTTGAATGTATTCTATGTCTTCAAGATATTCAGCAAGAAGCCGATTTACTCTTTCTGCCGCTGTTCCCATTGCATCCTCTGGGTCTACACCAGTATCTATTTGTTCAAGGCCCTCTCTAATATATTCTCGTGCGTGTACAAAAGGACCGATCCGGCTACCGATTACATGTGGTGTATCACGTCGGCCGGATAAAATTTGCAAGAATGCTGTTAAGTGGTTAGGACTTTCCTGGAACCATCCATCATCCATGAGTTGTTTGAGTGCAGCGTTGGTTGCTGGGAAGTAACCAGTATTTTGATGCCAGAAGATATCTACTTCAGGTTGGGCTAAAAACTTGAAGAACTCAAAGATTACCTCAAGCTCTTCATCTGTTACCTGGTTTGAAACATAGAGACTGTTACCGCCAATAATAGAATTACCTCTTGGGTATCCTTCTAATCGAGGCAAGAAGGAAGTTCTAACTTCAAAGTCATCTCCTACAGTCCTCATAATACCATCCAACGATGAGGTGGATTGCTGAATCATTGCGACTTCTCCACCTGTAAATGCAGCATTTATTTCATATTCAGGTCCAGCATAGAACCATACATCATCTTCAGCCATTGCTCCCCATTTACTCAGCAATTCATTGGTAAACTCAGAAGGCCATTGAACCTCTGTAGCATGGTCATAACGACCGCTACCCTGGTCAGCAAACGGTTGATTGTGTAAAGCCAATTGCTGTTCAAACTGCCAGGATGGCCAACCAAAACCAATTACCCGGTCTACTACCCCTTCTTCTTGCAGCTGCAGACCATACTCATGTACCTCATCCCAGGTTGTTGGAGGGGAATCTGGAT
>PUNP01000505.1 GCA_003551785.1 Candidatus Brocadiaceae bacterium
CGCTTTGAGACGCCGGTTCTGCTTCGAGGAACTCAGGCCCTGCCCGGAAATTATTGAAAAGGAGGGGAAGCTTACGAATGGGATGCTCCGGATAGGGGCCAGCGAAGTCCATCTGCCCGAACTGCTGACAAAGATCAATCACCGTATCGAAAAACTGCTGGATAAAGACCACCAGATCGGCCATTCCTATTTTCTGGATATTGAGGATGCGGAGGGACTCCGGCGCGTCTTCCGTAGAAATATTATCCCGTTGCTCGAAGAATATTTTTATGGCGATAAAGGCAAAATGCAGGTCGTGCTCGGCAGAGGGTTCGTCGAAAAGAAACCAACAGAAACGGCCGACTTCCCGGAAACGGACTATGAAGACACCGATTTGTTCAGTGAGCGGCAGGTGTGGTTTGTTCGGGATGACTGGACGGATGATGATGCAAAGTTCGAGCGGGCTTTGAATCAATTGATGGGGAACAAAATAGACGATGAATAGCGGCACAGGTCAGATAATTACTGTCTTTGAGCATGAGAATCTGACGCTGAATCGGCCTGGCTTTGAGCAACGCCATCTGGAAGCTCTTCAGCGTTATCACGGGGCCAAAGGCACGCCGTTCTTTTCGCTTATCCATAAAGGGGTAAAATTCAACCAGTACGCAGGGGTTATCCGAGTAGGTCAGCTGATGATTGAAGTGCTGCCCAAAACCGACAGGCCAGCACGGGATGATAGCGAAAACGTCACTGAATGGCGACATGTCCTGATAAAGATGCTCCGTATCGCCATGGACATTGAGGCGCATGATACTTCCTCAGGGGACCTGAAGCTAATGAAAAATTCGGTCCTCGATCTTTACTTTTATCTGTTCATCACCGAGTGCGAGCGGATAGTTCGCAGCGGCCTGGTGAAAAAATACCGTCGTGTCAGCGCCAATATAACGGCGCTGAAGGGACGTCTGTCGATGACCGATCACATTCGACGTAATACCGTGCATAAAGAACGCTTTTTTGTCGAATATACCCAATATGATCGCAATCATTTGATGAACTGTCTTCTCCATGAGACTTTGTTCCTGCTTTCCGAAAACCTTTCACGTCCGCTTTATTCCAGCCGGATAAAGAACCTTTTACTTGAATTTGAAAATTGCAGCAGGATCGTCCCGAGGGAAGAGCATTTCAGGAGGTTAAATTTCGATAGAAAGAGCGAATGCTACAGGCAGGCTATCCAGATAGCACGTCTGATCCTGATGAATTATCACCCCGACATATCGAAGGGACACGATCATGTACTGGCGCTGATGTTTGATATGAACGGGCTTTGGGAACATTATGTCGGTAGGATGCTGAGGCGGCATCTGTCGTCGGATTACAGAGTAGTGAGGCAGAAAAGCAGGGTTTTTTGGCGATCTGAGCGAGCATGTAAGAGGCTGCGACCGGATATAATACTGGATCCCATGGCTGACGGCGGTGAGCGGATCGTCATAGATACCAAATGGAAGCTGCCGACAGGCTTTTTGCCTTCTGATCAGGACCTGCGTCAGATATTTGCCTATAACCGCATGTTTGGGAGCGGGGCTGGGGTACTGTTATATCCCGGGGTGGCTGGGAGCTTAAACGGGTTTTTTCAGACCGAGGGCGGCGGAAGCTGTTCGCTGGTCGCGCTGGATATAATGGATTCGCAGGGGAAGTTAATTTCAGACGACAGTTTTTTGCGCCCTTTAGAAGAAATTATCTGTGGTTTAGGGTGCCTTGAGGAACGAAGAACAATCCAGACCGTTGCTTAATGCTGTCGAGTGAACTGCATGGGGGGGGCGGAATTAAATGAATTATGTAACTTTTTCGAGATAGCCGATTATTTTGGGAAATGACACCTGAACTGCGTTTCAAAACAGAAAACATTCGTAGCATAGCCAGCCGCTATGCCTATGGTGAAAGCGATAATGGATTGCAGGGGCTTAAGGGGAAGGTGAAAAAACAGGGTTGTTTATCTCAATCCGATTTGCAGAAGGTAGCTAAATGGAAAGCGCCACGAAGTGCAGGTCATGTCAATACAAATCAAGAAGAATTTGTTCGAGAAATAACACGGTTCGCCTTAAACACGGAAAATGAGAGAGCACGGATTGAGGGCCTGACTGTTCTGGACGGTGTGGGATGGCCGACGGCAACAGTAATCCTTCACTTTTTTCATAAAGACCAATATCCGATTCTTGATTATCGAGCACCTTGGTCAGTTTCTTTGGAACTGCCAAAACAATATAGCTTTGGTTTCTGGTGGACCTATGTAGAATATTGCCGAGAAACAGCATCAGAAGCGGGCGTGGATATGCGCACGCTGGACATGGCACTCTGGCAGTATTCAAAGGAGAATCAGTGAAGGGTAAAAAATCATATTGAACAAGGATGCAAAAAAACGGGGCTCCCAATAAAACACTTTTAAAATGATAACCTTAAGGTGTCTTCTAATGGGTGCCTTGGCAAAAAACAGTGTTATTAGAAATGGGGGAAAATTTATTATGTTTAAAAGCCGATGTCCGGACTGCGGATTCTCAAAGCATATACCCGATAAGCTGGAAGGGAAACGGGCGAAGTGCGGTAAATGCGGTGCTGTCTTTGAAACAAAGATGAGCATGGAAACAAAGGCTTCCCGGATAGAAGTAAAAAACAAACTTGAAAATAACGTTAAAAGCCTTCCAGAAAAACGTGTAAAAGCGAGAAATGTTGTTTCTGGTGTTGGCATTGGGTGCGCTGGCGTATTTGTATTGCTATTTATATTTGGGATAATCGGGCAGAGTGCAACACAACAGAGACGCCCATCTTGCGACGCTTGCGGAAACGACTCGCGCACATTGATAACCCGCCTCGATGAGGATGCATACATCGAACTTGTAGCCCGCAATATGTTGCAAGGTTGCGATGAAGCAGGAAGAGTTATAATCCAAGTGAGTGAACGAACAGTAAAGGCAGAGAGCTTGTGGTATTGCCGGATGTGTCAAAATGTCATTAGGCGATAAAAAAATGTGAGGAAATATGATGAATCAAAAAAAGATCAGACTCATAAAAGCCTTTTTGATCATTTTTGTTCTTTTCTTTTTTGGTACGGGGTATTGGTATGGGGGCGGCCCTCGATAAGTGACATATTTTTATTGACATAAGGTATTTCAACACCCTTGAAATGACCCTTAAACGCGATATTCGGTAACCATTAACCCGCTTTTTCGCGCGTTTCTTCATGTATAGTAC
>PUNP01000612.1 GCA_003551785.1 Candidatus Brocadiaceae bacterium
TGAGGATGTACAGGTATAAAATAAAAATCCTTATTGCCTTGAAAAGGCATAACATACCAGCCCAGGGTGTAAGCCCTGGGAAAACGTCCAATTCCCCAAAGACCCATCCTGCAAGGACGGCACATACCGCCACGGATTCGCACATCCCGTTTACGAAACCATCCGAACATCGCAGAAAAACATCCAATGATGTGGCGTCCCTACAGGACGCGGTTTGTTGGGCTGCATTCGCGTTCCCAGGGTTCACACCCTGGGCTGGTATGTAGTGTCCTTTCAGGACACGGCGGATATATCGATATTGTCCGTTTACTTTGACTTTGCAATGCACTGCGCCGACAGGCGCCCCATTTTCAGGGCGCAGTCCTCTGAGAATGCGTTGACAATTAACTACGCGCCATACACATCTTTAGCCTTTTCATAGGACTCACGAGTCCCGATATCCAGCACCTTGCGCTCGGTAAATGAGGCGAATATGTCGACACTTTGTTCATTGACAAGCCACGAGAGGAAATATCCCGGGGCATCCTGATTGTTTCCAAGTCTCAGGTATTCATCCACAGAGTTGAGCACATCCTGCGTAAATATATAAAAAGGCGGAACGACGAGACTGCTGGGCGGGTTGGGGGATTTTTCAGCAAAACGGTCAATATACCCGTCCTCCTTAACGGTAATGACACCTTTCTTTGACAAGCTCTCCGCCCCCTCATATTTGTAAGTAAACACCGCCGATGTGTTTTTCCCCATCGCAATGTCTATCAGACGGCTTATATCGAAATCGGCGACATTATCCGTTCCTATAACAAATGTAAAATCAGAGTCAGCTACATCGGTATGGTCAATCACATATTTAAGGTCACCAACAGCGCCTAACCTGTTATCATTGGAGTCGGTTCTGTCGTTGATCAAGGTAATATCCGGATTATCGGAAAAGGTCTCTTCTTTCCAATCGGCAAAATGCCGTATAAAACGTTCATTGGTAACGAGATAGAATTGGTTTAACTCCGGATGCCATTTAATGGCATCCACATTATGGTCCAGTATTGATTTACCGGCCAGTGGCAAAAGTGCTTTAGGTTGATTTTTAGTCAGGGGATATAAACGGGTGGCATAACCGCCGGCCAGCAGAACGACATCCATATTCGTCTCCTTTTTCATAGAGAGAGAAGGTAAGAATTCAGCAGTTGTCTCTTCACGTAATTGACTGAGAACTTACCTGAAAACTAACAAAAAACTGCCTGTTCGCATAGCAGCAATCACAGCAAACAGGCAGGTATGTATACAATTAAGATAGGCAGAAGCCTACCTCAACTCAAAATGTGGAAGAGGTTAGCATACTCAATCCTTTTCATCCTCATCAGTATCGCCCCCCTCCGTATCGTCCTGTTCGACATCTTCATCTTCTGATTCATCTTTTGCAGGTTCAGAATTATTTTCATCAGAGGTAGGTTCTGCATCGAGTTCAGCAGTTTGAGTTTGTTCCAGGTCACCATTCTCTGACATTTCATCACTTCCTGCATCCTGTTTTTCGTCAGAGACAGATAGTGAATCATCGGATTCGTCAATATCAACTGAAGGCGCGAGGTCCTCCTCTTCTTCAGCACCTTCCCCTTCCCTGATCAATTCGAAGATGACCTGTTGAGCATTATCGCCGAGTCTGTTACCTGAAAGTTTCAGTTTACGCTCTTTTCCGGCGAGTTGATAATTAATTTCGGTAATATCTTCGATAGCATATCCGATGGGGTTCCCCAAACGGCTCCCGGCGACTCTGATAATACGGGTTTGGCCGCTGGGTCTGTCAAGGTATCTTTGACCGAGTGAACCGGAATCTCTCCAAGGTCCTTCGCCGAAGAGTTTCTGTACCATTTTTTTATCTTGCAGTTTTTTCAGTGCCTGACGATAATAATGAACATATTTGGCACGGTCGTGTTCGTTATCAGCATCCTTATAGGGCTGTGCTTTTCGAGCCAAGGTAATTAATTTTTCGACGAACGATTTAGTTTCTTTCGCTTTTGCCGGAGTAGTAATGATCCGCTCATGTTCAATAAGAGCTTTAGCGATATTCTGTCTGGTCGCTTTTCTATGAGCCGGTGTGCGGCTAAGCTTTCTTCCTCTCTTTCGGTGTCTCATGACGTCAAACTCACACAATATTAAGTTAAAAGATTTTTAAAATTCAAATAAATAGAGTATTTTCACTCTTCTTCAGCCAGGAGGCCGACTTCCAAACCGAGTTCATCCAATTTTTCACTCAATTCCTGGAAAGAGGCATCGCCCAGGTTCCTGATATCTCTTATTTCTTTCTCGGTTTTCTCAAGCAGTTCTCCGACTGAGGACAGGCCCTCACCTTGCAAAGCTTTCATCAGGCGTGAGCTGAGTCCCATAGCTTCCAGGGGCATTGAAAGCACGGCTTGGTCGACTGATGGCTCTTCAAGCTGGCTGACAGCAGCTAACGGCTGTGGTTTTTCCTGAGGAATATAGCGTCCGGTTTCGTGATAATCAACGAAGGGATTCAAATGTTTTCTCAGTATCTTAGCGGCTTCGACCAGTGCCATTTCCGGCTCGACAGAGCCATCGGACCAAATTTCCAAATGTAATTTATCATAATTCGTATGGCGTCCAACGCGTGTCTCAAGCACTTTATAAGCGACTCTATGTATGGGGGAAAACAGGCAATCAACGGGTATCAGCCCCACTTCCGGTGGTAAGTCGCTCACCTCCTCTGCGGGAACATATCCTCTGCCTTTCCTCACAATTAAATCACAATTAAAATCTACATCATCAGTTAATGTCGCAATATGGTGATCAGTGTTAACTATCTCTACATCAGGATTTTTCTCGACATCAGCCCCGGTAACTTCACCTTTACCGGTTTTAGATAATTTAAGCTCAACATCGGAATCGCTATGTGATTTAACCACTAACTTTTTAAGGTTAAGGATCACTTCAGACATATCTTCATACACGCCTTCTATAGCACTAAATTCCTGTTGAACACCCTTAATATTAACAGCGATTACGGCGGCTCCTTCCAAAGAAGAAAGCAGGATTCTACGCAGGCTGTTACCAACAGTATAACCGAAGCCTCGTTCAAAAGGTTCAGCATGGAATTCACCGTATTTTTTGCTGTAATTATCCTGATTTACTTTCACCTGAACAGGCAGTTCAAGACCACGCCATCTATATCTTACCGACATCTAAAGCCTCCATTTATTTGGCAACAAAAACAA
>PUNP01000558.1 GCA_003551785.1 Candidatus Brocadiaceae bacterium
GGTGCAGGCGTAATGTATGACAGGCATCTTGCCTGTCCAGAGCGCACGCAGGGATGCGTGCTATACTATGAAAGGCATCTTGTGTTACTATATTTCTCATTTTGCACCTTTTCGGCCACGCACCTACTTCAAGGGCAAGCGGAAAAGGAATAAGGTCGGGCCTGCGAAAAAGCTTGTCCGGGTTATGAATTGTAAAAAGTGCGAGGGTGGCGGAACTGGCAGACGCGCTGGACTTAGGATCCAGTCCCCTCACGGGGATGCGGGTTCGAATCCCGCCCTTCGCACCATTTCGCACTCGATGTAAACTTACTTATCGCAGAGAGAAACGATGTGTGCTAAGTAATTATCTTCAGTGATTTTTTTTGCTTTGTGAGACTTCAAACGGGGCGAGCGCCACTCGCCCCTACATATATAAAAGTATTACTAACAATTAAGAGGATGGGAATATTATGAGCAATAAAGAAAAAGTTGTACTGGCATATTCCGGCGGGCTGGACACTTCGGTCGCTGTTAAGTGGATTCAGGAAACATATAACATGGATGTTGTGGCCCTTACCATTGATATGGGGGCCCAGGAGAACCTTGAAGGTGCTCGAAAACGCGCACTCGAAGTCGGCGCGATTGCCGCGGAAGTCGTGGACGCCCGGAAAGTTTTCGTGGATTATTTCTGCTGGCCCGCGCTCCAGGCCGGGGCGCTTTATGAAGATACCTATCCACTGGCTACCGCGCTCGGGCGCCCGCTCATAGCAAAACTGCTCGTCGATACCGCAAGGCGGCACGGAGCCACCGCCGTCGCGCACGGCTGCACCGGCAAAGGTAACGACCAGGTACGGTTCGACGTCGGTATAAAAACACTCGCCCCCGATTTGAAAATCATCGCTCCGGCTCGTGAATGCTATATGACCCGTGAGGATGCGATAGATTATGCTCAAAAACACGGTATTAATATCGATGTTACTAAAAAAAGTCCTTATTCCATTGATGAAAACCTCTGGGGACGCAGTATAGAGTGCGGTGCGATGGAAGACCCGTGGAATGAACCGCCGGAAGATGCTTACTTATGGATAGCCAACCCCAAAGATGCTCCGGATGAACCCTGCTATATTGAATTGACATTCGACCAGGGCGTGCCGATCGCTGTCGATGGACAGAGTATGAACGGGCCTGATTTAGTAGCTCATTTAAACGGTATCGCTGGCCGTCATGGTATCGGGCGCATCGACCACGTGGAAAACCGTTTAGTCGGGATTAAAAGCCGTGAAATATATGAGGCCCCCGCTGCTATTGTCCTCCACCAGGCGCATAAAGCACTTGAATCAATATGCCTCGGCCGCCCTTCACAGCGGTTTAAGGCCATGGTTGCCCGGCAATATTCTGACAACGTCTATGACGGGCTGTGGTTTTCCGCTCTGCACCGCGATCTCACAGCCTATGTGAAGTCCAGCCAGTGCTGTGTGAAGGGGGAAGTGCGGATGAAACTCTATCGCGGCAATGCCGTAAAAGTGGGTGTTAAAAGCCCGTTTTCGCTCTATAACCGCTCGCTTGCGACCTATGACGAAGGAGATGAGTTCGATCACGAATCGGCGTTAGGTTTTATCGAGTTGCACGGCCTCCCTTCGCGCACTCAGGCTCAATTCCAAGCGAAAACATTAGCTGAAAGCACTCTCAATGTGAATATTGTTCCGCCTGAAATATCATGATCTTCAGTCAATACCACACGCAGTCCGAACCCAGGGGTGCGGAACGGTAAACTGCTCGGTATCTTCCTCCTCACGTCAGGAAACGTGCCCGTCTGCATAAACGCTGTAAGCACCCCTTTCCTGTACGTGAGCGGCATGCGGCACATCTGCAAACCGTATACTGCCTATTCCGCTATAGTCATCGGGGTTGTAGGGATGATCCCAGTCGTCCAAGTCGTCTATAACATTCGTTCGCACAGCAAGAGGTAAAGGATTGAGGTAACCGGGTTCACTGAGGATTTACAATAAGACAGCGCTCAGCAGGCATTTTGAAAGTATTCAGTGATATGGTCTTGGTCACTTTTTGATAATTTCCAATCCGCCCAGCAAAGGAGGATAGTCAGAGTTACCTGAAGGTTGGAAATGGAGCCGGAGTGTACCGTTCTCAATCTGAATTCCTTCAACCCGCAGTGTCACGGATTTGTTATCCCCTCCCGCAGCCTTAACGATATCAAAATTCTCGGCAATCATCTGTCCATTCAGCAGAACATCGAAGGATCTTTGACCAGCTTCCAGCTCCTCGTGTTCAGCGAAATGGAAGATGATATCGAAATTGCCGTTCTCAACCCCGGGTACAACTAGATCTCGGATGCCTGTCAGCCCTGAAGCAGCGACCCAGTTCGGTCCGTCTTCCCCATCAACAAACAGCGAATGCCTGCGGAAGAAACGATCTTCCGGTGCCTTAAAAAGCGTATACCCGCCTTCTTCACAGATGTCTCCCAATCGGACCTGGAAGACTTGCAGACGTTCGCGCGATTCTTCCTCTCCCCCATGCTCGCCAAAGCGCATGCGTACGTGCTGTGCTTCGACGGGTTCAAAGACATATGTTTCATACCCTTTTCCGGACCCTTCGGATGTTCCCTCGTACACACTATGCCATTGCTCGCGGTCACGGCTGACGTACAGGGTAAAATGGGTCTTTTCCGAAGCCTGCCAGGCCGCCTTTATACTTTCCAGTTCAACAGTCCGGCTCAACTCATATTCCAGTTCCGCGTCAAAATCACCTTTCCTCTCACAGTGTATACGCCATTCCGAATCGAGGTCTCCGTCGAGTGTATTTTGGACTCGAAGAGAGGAGTGGCCTACGTTAGGAGTCATGCGCATTCTTGAGCGCCAGTCTTGCGGTATACGTTGAGTAGCGAATGCATTGGCGACATGTAACTTATCCATCGCACAATCAACGGTAGAGAGCCAGACATCGACCTCCGGAGACGGAGCGCGCCGGGGCATATGTATCCAGTATATCCCGTTCTCGGAGAGGCGGTCACCAGGAGCTCCGAGGTTGATGCCCACCTGCCGTATGGAACCCTCGAAAAGTCTCATGGGTTCGTTAAAAGTCCACATTTCCATATCGGGGGAATGGATCAGTCCCAATGATGTTTGATTCTGGTATGAACAGGTGCAGGTGCGCGTATAATCCGGAGCATTGAGCACACCGTCGGCTGCGACCAGGTTGTTGGTGCATCCGGCCCTGAACCCACCCA
>PUNP01000508.1 GCA_003551785.1 Candidatus Brocadiaceae bacterium
ATAACCACGAAAAGCTGCAGTCCATGCGTGGAAAGGTGGGGAAAAACAGCGAAATATTCGAAGCTCATATTCTGGCCTCTCGCATCAGCGTTGTTGCTTTGCAAAGTGCTTCACATTGGCGTGATGCCTTCGAGCATTATTGCTGCGTCGAACAAGCTTCCGGGTACGCCGGCCCTGAAGCAGCAGATGTGGTTGAACATCTTGAAAAAACATTGTCCCTGCTCACTGCTATTCGAGATGATGTGGCGGAAATAACCGATGCTGTTTCCCGTGAATGGGATCG
The DNA here is from genome assembly GCA_003551785.1 of Candidatus Brocadiaceae bacterium. The sequence goes on from PUNP01000508.1 coordinate 284, forward strand.
AACACGCTATGTTAATGACCTCAAAAAGGACAACTCGAGTCCCGCCATGCGTCAGCGTAGCCGTAAGACACTGCTGGCCAATATGATACGCAGCAAACGTTATTTTGAGAAAATTGTCGACCGTCTGGAAAGCGGGATGGCCGAATTTGTTGCGGGTGGTCCTTTTCCGGGTGGCCTGTGATTCCTATGCTCAGAACTACTGAAATCATGAAATATACTGGATATGGAGGTAGAATTATGGTAATTAAAGGAAGAGAAAAATTGGCGACTTCGGTTGATGTTGAGGGACAAACTTTTGCTTATTTTTCTCCCCATCTCCCGAAAAAAGTGTATGTTGGGATAATCGGCTGTTATTCGGACAATCGATTCTACGATTTCAGCGTAAAACGCCAGCCTTAACCTTGAAAACCTTTTGGAACGCTGCACTCAAGCTCAACCTTGTTCAGGAAAGCAGCGTAAGGGTCTGCGATATCATTCGTATTTTGATATCCCTTGTTTGTAGAACATCAACTTTACAGGTTTTTTATAATTGGATTTTATGAGGTATGAGCAATGAGAAGTATTAATATAGGAACAAGAAGGGAGTTATTTGTAGATTATCTTCTGATTGACACAATGAAGAAAACCAAGCTGCGTATGCATTCCCCGCAACCTCGTGAGATTGTTCTGCGGCATGACAAACCATGGGAAGGCCCTATCTCACTTTACCATACGATCATAAAAGACGGCGCGCGCTACTTGCTTTTTTACAGGGGCTGGCCCGAAAACGGCAGCCCTGACGTCTACTGTGTGGCAGAAAGCACCGACGGCGTAAATTTCGAACGCCCTAATCTTAACATGCATGAATACAACAATTCTAAAGACAATAACATATTTCTGGTGCAATCACCTTTTACTCATTCCTTCGCTCCTTTTATCGATACATGCCCCTTTGTGGAGCAGAAGCATAGATTCAAGGCATTCAGCCGGAATAAAATCGATGAAGAAGATGCTCAAAGATGGGGACTGGGGCCTTTCAGTGGAAAAAAATTTGAGACATCAGTGCTGAACGCTTTCAGCAGCCCCGACGGTATCCATTGGGAAATGATGTTTGAGCAGCCGATCATTACCGACGGCGCTTTTGACTCACAGAACGTCGGTTTCTGGAGCGAAGCGGAGGGTAAATATGTGGCCTATTATCGTTCTTTCCAGAAAAAAGAAGATTTTGCCTCCGGCACAACCGCCCCTACCACTAAAACCGGGCGATTGCGCTCGATCATGCGTGCGGAAAGCGATGATTTTCGCCAATGGAATCCCGGCGTGCTGATGGACTACCGGACAGGCGGGACACCAGCACCGGTGGAGGAATTCTATATCAATCAGACCCGTCCGTATTTCCGCGCACCGCATATTTACGTGGCGCTGTCTGCACGGTTCATGGCCGGACGCCAGGCAGTTACCGAACAGGAAGCTAAAGTTACGGGGGTGTTTGACAGCCAGCTCAATGCATGCAGCGACGCCTGTTTTATGACCACGAGGCCGGGGAACCGCTGGTACGACCGTACGTTTATGGAAGCTTTTGTGCGACCCTCCATCGGGCCCGGACACTGGACGGGGCGAGCGAATTATCCCGTGGACGGCGTCGTGCAGACAGGGCAGGATGAGATGAGTTTATATGTGGACGAACATTACGCCCAACCCGGTAATCAGGTGCGTCGCTATAGCTTGCGTCTTGACGGTTTTTCGTCCGTTTATGCCCCTCATGGCGGCGGTGAAATTATCACGAAACCGCTGGTCTTTTCCGGTTCGGAACTGGAACTCAACTACAGTACGAGTGCGGCCGGCAGTATGCGCGTGGAGATACGTGACGAAGAAAACAGACCCATTCCCGGCTATACCTTGAGAGATGCCCTGGATATATTCGGCAATCGTATCTCCGGACGGGCAGTGTGGAAAACCGGCGGCAGCGTAACCAAACTGGCGGGAACGCCTGTAAGGCTGCGTTTCGTCATGCGTGACGCCGATCTGTTTTCCTTTCGATTTAAGTGATGGTGGGTTACGCCGATTTCAGTTTATTTTGATGTAAATGATTGACAAATTATCAGTTTGAAAAGAATGAGGATAATTCTTTGAGTAAAGAAAAAGAACAATTAGAGGATGTGGGCAAAGCACACGGGACGCCAGGTATCATATCACCTTACTTTGACCTGGAAGGCCTTGCCTCATATAGCGGGATGTGGCATTCTCACATCCAGGGCGCTTTCCCCGGTTTTCAAGAGGCGGTGGATATCTGTCGGAGCGGGGGATTCAGCTTCCTCGGTGTAACCGAGCATGATAACCGGTTTCCGCAGATCGAGTTCGGAGAGAAAGAATGGTATGGAGTATTGCCCGAAGATTTTCTACTCATTCGCGGTTTTGAAGCATCGCACCCGATTGGACACATCACATGTCTCGGCTTTCTGCCGGAACAGACCGGCATAGATGCCCTTGCCGCCTGCCGGAATCGTTTTGAAAAAGCCGGCCTGGATGCCGGCTATGACAGCTTTTTAAAGAACGCGGCCGCATTGGGTGCATTTACAGCTCTTAACCATCCCGTATCCTGGCGGGATAAAGTGGATGAACTTATTTCGTGGCCCGGCTTCCAATATATTGATGCCATGGAGATATATAACGGCAATCGTTCGGGCAAATCAGAAATCCAGGGCTTTACTGCTGATATCTATGACGCTTGCCTCAGCCGGGGACATAGGCTTTGGTGCGGGGCGAATCCCGACTGCCATTCCTGGGATACGGATATGCCCGACGGCCCCTATAACGGATACAGCGTCGTCTTCTCACCTTCCCTGTCACGACGTGCCATACTCGACAGCCTGAAGGCCGGCCGGTTTTATGCTTCAACCGGGCTGCACGTAGATAAACTCTCGATAACCCAGGATGCGCTCTTTGTTGGCGCAAAAAAG
>PUNP01000949.1 GCA_003551785.1 Candidatus Brocadiaceae bacterium
AAAAAATGGACAAGCAAGAGACGGTCAAAACTGCAGTAGATACTATACGTGTTCTTTCGGCCGAGGCAATAGAAAAGGCGAGTTCCGGGCACCCCGGACTGCCGATGGGATGCGCTGATTATGCGTTTACCCTATGGTATAAGTTCATGCGCCACAATCCGGAGAATCCCGAATGGATCGGTCGCGACCGCTTTATCCTCTCCGCCGGCCACGGTTCTATGCTGCTTTACAGCCTTTTACATCTTTTTGAATATGACCTTCCCATGGAAGAGCTTGAAAATTTTCGCCAATTCGGCAGCAAAACCCCCGGGCATCCTGAACATGGCATCACCCCCGGCGTTGATGTCACAACCGGCCCTTTAGGAACTGGTTTCGCTACTGCCGTTGGAATGGCTATGGCCGGTAAACAGCTCGCTGCACGAATGGATAACGAAGAGCTGTTCAATCAGCGCATGTACGTCCTTTCCAGCGACGGCTGCATGATGGAGGGTATCACCCATGAGGCCGCTTCATTGGCCGGACATAATAAACTTGATAATCTGATTTGCTTTTATGATGATAATCATATAACAATTGAAGGGTCCACCGACCTCGCATTCTCAGACGATGTTGGGAAGAGATTTGACGCTTATGGCTGGAATGTTCTCAAAGTTGACGGTCAGAACAGAAATGAAATCGAGGATGCCCTTGAGTCGGCTGCCGCCCATGTGGGGAGTCCCACCCTCATAATCGGACGTACTCAAATAGGTTATGGATCGCCTAATAAGGCAGGAGATGCCAGTGTTCATGGCGCGCCTTTGGGTGAAGAGGAACTCATAGAAACAAAAAAAGCATTGGGCATGGACCCTGAAAAGTCTTTCCATGTTGATGACAATGTCCGCAAACTCTTTGAAAAACGTGTAAAAGAACTGAAAAAAGAGGCGGCCTCCTGGGATAAGAGACTGTACGCATTCCTCAAGAAAAATGAAGACAAAAAAGCACTGCTGGACAGCTTGTTGAATAGAGATGTACCGGAGGATATTCTGGAAAAATTACTCGAAGCCGTTCCTGCCGAACCAAAAGCCACCCGTGCTTCCGGTGGGGCAATAATGCAAAAGGCATCGGCGCTTGTTCCGGCTCTGGCCGGCGGTTCAGCCGACCTGGCACCGTCTACAAAGACTCTCATTGATGCCGAATCGAGTTTCGAGCCCGGAAACTACGGTGGGCGTAATTTCCATTTCGGCGTCAGGGAACTGGCCATGGGAGCATGCTGCAATGGTATGGCACTGTATGGCACAACCATCCCGTATGCTGCCACTTTTGCCGTTTTCAGTGATTTTATGAAACCGGCCCTGCGCCTGGCCTCCATTCAGGAAGCTCATACTATCTTTATCTTCACCCATGACTCAATTTTTGTTGGGGAAGACGGCCCTACTCACCAGCCTATCGAACAGTTAGCCATGCTCAGAGCGGTTCCCGGGTTGACTGTTATCAGGCCTGCCGAATCAAACGAGGTCGCTCACGCCTGGGCGACAGCATTGACGCTTGACGGGCCGGTAGCATTGTTTTTGACTCGCCAGACTATACAAAACATCCCGGATGAACTACTGCCTGAAATAGATGTAGCACGTGGAGCATACGTATTGAGCGACGATGAAGACTTCCAGGTTATTCTCATCGCTTCGGGTTCGGAAGTGATAGAGGCGCTGAATGCCGCTGAAACTCTACGCGCTGAAGGGACAAAGGTCAGAGTTGTTTCCATGCCAAGCTGGGAACTCTTTGAGAAACAGGATGAATCTTACAAACAAAGCATCCTGCCGGCTAACTGCTGCCAACGTGTTGTGATTGAAGCCGGAACGACTATCGGATGGGAAAGATATGCCGGTGACGCGGGACTGATCCTTGGTATCGATCATTTTGGCGAATCCGGACCTTTTGAGATTCTTGCTGACGAATATGGGTTTACCGCTAAGGCTATCGCGGACAAAGCGCATGAGTACCTGCGCTAACCCGCATTTTTCTCACAAACGGCCGTTCTAGTGGTTAGTTGCATAACTGAGGCTAATCTTGGGTTATTTCGTTTTTTACCGCAGAGATCGCAGAGGACAGCTTCTTTTATGCGCTTAGATTCCGTACATGATCATAAATATCAAAAATCAAAGGCTGGTAGCGTGACTGTATTGACCGCAGTACCAAGCCGGCAGTCATTTCCTCCACGGGGGCAAGCCCCATGGAGGTTTGAACCCTTCGTTGAGATTTGCCTCCTCCACGGGCCTTGCGCCCGTGGTTTGCATGACTGACTATCAGTTAAACACAACCCCAAAAAGGGGAGACTCCACGGGGCTTGCCCCCGTGGTTATCATGATTAGCCTAAAAACACAATGAAGATACTAAAACTAAAACTTTATTCGGACTTACGCAACTAAGCACGAGTATTACTTTCTATTGCGGAGATCAATTATGTCTGAACCCACTATTACGTGTTCAAACTGTAAAAGAGAAGTCCAGCGCGGGAAGGTATGCGGCTATTGCGGCCTGGATGCTCAGACGGGCGAAACTTTCCATATGCGCGTCAGTAAAGCTAAAGGGGCAAAAGACAAAAGACCTCCGCTCACCAGCAGTATCGGGGTGTTAGTATTGGTCGCTTTCGGGTCCATATTGCTGGCCGGGTTCATGTACCAGCGTAAAACCATTGAATTAATCAGAGAAGACGACAGCGTAGATTACATTAAGTACGTCGAACAACTTGAAAAAATGGATGAAATGCTCACAGAGAACAAAAATCAACAAGTCAAAGGACTTGCCCAATCCATGATTGACCAGTTGGATGAGAAAATTTCCGCCGTTAAAGAAAACCGTTATAAGCGTGGCCTGCTCGGCAATCTGAAGGCTAAGGCCCAAAGGCGCCGCAGCATGGCTGAAGAATAACCCGAACATTTCATAAACCAACGGTATTATTTAATATAACGAATTAATATACAATATTTTAAGCATCATATTTTGGGCTTCCAAAATTTGCAGTGTGTACAAACGGGTCCTCAAACGGCGGTTACCCTTTCGGGCGCGTTTTCAGCGCCGCATATGCACCACTGAAAACGCGTGAAATATTCGGAATAAGGAGCTACGCATTTTCAGAGACTGCGCTCTGAAAATGGGGCGCCTGCCGGCGCAGTTCAAGCGTAACACAGACATTCTTGTCTGTGATTCTTTTTGATGCCAAGACGCCACAGACAGGAATGTCT
>PUNP01000538.1 GCA_003551785.1 Candidatus Brocadiaceae bacterium
GAACTAAAATCCGTTTGTTTTTTATGTTTTTATCAGAAATGGAATATGGTTCGGGACAAGGTTCGGGACAAAGTTGAACCCAGAGACACGCGATACACCTTTTCGGATACCCTCTAGCTATATTGAGCGTACTGAAACGAAAAGAGGCCAAGTTCAAGGTAAACTTGAAGGGCGGGGGAAAAACAGGAGAAATAATACTCAAATTTATCAACGCCAAAGGAAAAAAATGTTGCCCGGTTATAAGTTGGAATATAACGAAGGAAATCTGTAAAAGCGAAAAAAAATCAGAATGCCGCAACGGCTGACTGTATATGAGTTATGAATGGAAGAATCAAACTGTAAATGCAGGAATTTTAAAAGCAATTCAAGATGGATTAGCCGGGAAAGCATATATAAAAGCCGCCCGGCTCGGTTCGATCAAAGTTCAATCCGAAAGCCTTTCATCCGCCTCTTCCATACGATCCATAAAACCGCCGGCCGCCGCACCGTGTCCGCTGTATTCCGTGAGTGGCTCAACCCGGCTTTCCCAATCGGTCGACATTAAAATATCAACTCCGGGATTACCCATTTTTACCTGGCTCGTGGAAGGTCCGGTCAAAAATTCTCCGGCACTGTTCAGGGTCCATTCATCAATCCCCTCGCCAATGAGAGCATACATGACAAGACCTCGGCCGTAAATAGGAAAAACCATGGGCTTATCTTCATAATCCCTCAGGTCGCGTTCAATTCCAAGCAACATATCAATGAATATCTGTTCCTTTGGATCGTCTCTGTCCAGGGTGATCATACTGAATTTTATTTCCGTCTGTATATCACCGAAATAACCGCCGGGATCCTCAGGAACCTTTAACGTCTTTTCAAGCCTCGGCAATTCCTCTTCAAGAATTTGCAGAGCTTTTCTGTCCTTCCCGGCATTGCCGCTTTTCAGCAGAATCCATACTCCGGAGTGTCTGTCCAAAAGCTTTTCCGCAATTTTTTGACGTATCGAGGAATGGAGCAGCTGCTCCGCCACCTCCTTATCCAGCTCCCCCTCCCAAAACGTTCCGCGGATACCGGACATAGTAGGATAGCCCACCTTCACATACGGGAGTTCCATGCCGTCGGGAGGGGGTACGGCCGCCTTTGAATAATCCCTCCATCGGAGCTGTATATTGGTCTCAGGGCTTGCCGCGGCCTTTTTTAAAATATCAACCACCGCCTGTTCTTCCGGTGTAAATTCACCATCATGCTGTACCTCAACCTCGTATGGGTCGGTTTGAAAATATTCCAGTGAATACTGAAAAATAGGTATAGGGCAGGCTGTCGCGCTTAAACTATATCCGAATATCAGAACAGTCGCGTTCCACCATAACATCATTCTTATTTGCTTATTAATATTCATAATACTGTACTCCTTGCGAAAAATAAATTTCACTTTTTTTATCATCCATTATAAATTGAGATGCTTGATTTTTTGTCTGCTGATTCATGCCTGTTTTTAGACCTGAACTCTTTCCGGGCACCCGAAGCCAAGGATCGAGGAGAGGATGTATCAAGTTCAAAATACATCCCCATATAACTTGATCATGAGAAAAAGTAATCAATGACAAGCCTCCTGTCCATGGTGCGACTCATGGTCTCCATGGTCGTGTCCCTTCGGATTCTCCCGTGCCTTTGCCAGATACTCAGCCTTTTCTTCTTCGGAGAGATTCTCCCACGCTCCGACACATGGAGAACAGCAGAAAGCTACTGTCTCGTCTTGAAAGTTGAGTTTCAGATCCTCGGACACCTTGTCAGGATCCACCTCGGACCCCATCATCGGGCACTTCGTGTTCACCGGCCTGTTGTCAGCTTTAACCGGACAGTGTTCGGCAGCCTTTCCCTTGAACTCCTTAAGTCGTTCAATGGCGGCATCAACTTCTTCTGATGCACTTTCTAAATCGTTATCTTCAATGGCTGCCTGGGCGGAGCCGAGTAACTTAACTGCATCATCAATGCCGTTCAGGAGACAATATTTCTTACGATGCGCCCCTTTTTCTTCAGCGCCTTCAGCGCAACATGCAGCGGCGTGAACCGATTTATCCCGGCTTTCTGATCTGTCGCCCATCCTGCACTCTCCGGCTTCAGCGTTAACTGAAAAACCGATAGCCACCGCCGCAAGAACCGAAAATCCGGCAAACTTAATCATATTCCGGGAACTTGTCATAACGCTTTTACTGTGCTGATTCATTGTCATACCTCATTTTTGCAATTTTGCAGTTTCAGCTCTTTTTTTTCAAAACAGAGCCTGATCAACTTCTATCTCTTAATTCAGTTAAACGTCAGAAAAATAAAAAACCCTCGGAAAGTCTGTTTGAATTCGCCGAAGTAACGTTTGTGGGTTGTGGTCATCTTGCTTCGGCCCTTTGTATTGATAAAGACATTACCCGGAAAATCTGTAAAAGCGAAAAAATCAGAATGCCGCGGTGGCTGACTGTATATGAGTATGAATGGGAGAGTGAAACTGTAAAAACTGGAATTTTAAAAGCAATCCAGAATGAATTCGCCGGGAAAGCATATATAAAAGCCGCCCGGCTCGGTTCTTCGATCGGTGTATATCCGGTGAAAAATGAAACCGCGATATTGACAAAAGCTAAAGAAGCCTTCAAATACGATAGCAAAATCATCATTGAAGAAATGCTGATAAAACCCCGTGAAATAACCGTCGGGGCGATGGGCCTGAAAAGAGAAATAGTGCTGAGTGAAATAGGTGAATTTAACTACGGGGGGGAAGAAGAATACTTTAGTTATAACGCTAAATATAGAACAGGTTCCAGGGACGGGATTGTCCCCGCAGATATACCTGACAATATAAAAACCGAACTGGCTGACACTTCCCGAAAATTATTCAGGATTTTTGATTTGGAAGGATTCGCCAGATTAGATTTTTTTCTTTGCGGAAATACTCTGTATTTTAATGAAATCAATACCATACCGGGAATGGATAAGAATGGTACATTTATGAGAATGTGGGAAAGAAGCGGCGTCAGTTATAACAGTTTTATTGACAAGGCTGTTGATTATGCTTTTAAACGATACAAAACCTCACAGACCCCGGTATGATTGCGGACTCCGTGATACCCTGCAATATATGCCAATGCCGGGAGGCGCACATACGTCATTGTATGCACGCCACCCTGAGGAGCGGCTCTGCATCCATAATAGGCCAATCAAATGCATAGCTATTTAGCGATCACCACAC
>PUNP01000532.1 GCA_003551785.1 Candidatus Brocadiaceae bacterium
AAACATTATCCATAATTGGATAGATATTCTGGACGACTATGATTTTGACGTTAATGAAGCTGAAAGTCAATACACTGGTAATTTGCCGCCCTATTTGAAAACTGTTTACGGTGAAATAGATACCTCATCTCTAATCTATTTTGCTATTGCTAACAACAACCAGCAGATTGCTGCTTGTATGCAGAGTTTGACAGAAATATTCGAATATCAACAGGATGCTAAAAATGACATCATAAAGTTTCTTGAAGCTGCACGACTTATATCCGGTGACGTAGCGGCTTTGGGGGGAGATTTCAACGTAAAGAGTGAGAATGAGGCCGAGCTGATATTGGTGGCCGAATGCAAAACTGAAGAATATGCACGCCAAATCGGCGAAGAGTTAGTGAGAATAATAAATAAGTATTTCCTCCAGGAAAATTTATCGTTTGAGGGCCATGTTGAAGGGACAATAGCCATTCTGCGTATCCAACATCACAAGTTCGGCTCATTTTTTATACAGGTTGAAAGATAGTCAGTTTCATGAGACCATACCTTTAGAATAACCAGGAGAATGTTAAGATGTCTTTATTCATTGAACGATCTGAATTTATTGATAGTAATTCACCGAAAAACCTTGAAGTCTATCAGCTCACCGATGAGTATGAAAGCGTTCGTCTCGAATATCCTGATCGTCCTTCTTTTCTCGCAGACGGACGCACTTTTCTGTTGAAAACCTCTGATGGACCGCGTCTGTTTCATCTTGACGGCGGAGGGAGGTGTGAAAAGATAACAGAAGACATCCATAATATGCGTGTTCTCGGTCTTGCCGGGGACAGGACTCATTTGGTTATGCGTGAAATGGATTGTACCGAAAACAAACTTCATCTATACCGGCTGAATGTGTCGACAGGCCGGGTTGAGAAAATTATATCTCTTGAGGGTAAAATACCCGGATCGGAGTGTCCGGTTGGGTGTATGGCGATTGAAGCGATATCTTTCAGCGGACTGCGGCTGGGGGCACTTGCGTATCTCGACTATGGTCGGAAGTCTCATGGCTTGACTGGGATTATTTCATTGAAGGCGGGATCGAATGCTATCGATATCATATCTCGGCAAGAATTTCAGATTGCGCATCTGCGATATTATCCTCATGACTGCGGAACCTTGGTCAATCACATGCTTTTCCAGCAGAATCACGACGCCCAGCTTGATAAAAAGGGCCGAAGAATAAATCAAGTTTGGAACAAAAATCATCTTGGCATGGATTTGCACGTTATAAAAGACGATGGAACGGCGATAATGGACCTTCCCTTTGGACGTGATGGGCAGGAAGCGGGGATCGGACACCAGGTATGGTGCCCGGGAACGGATTATGTGACGTCAATCATGTACCAGGCTTCGGATAACAGCTATGGTTGGGCAAGTGGTACCCGGCAGCATATGGTAACTGGCCGTCCTGTTTCAGACGACAGGATCGGGCAGCATCTTGGTCGTGTCGGCCGGGAAGATGAACGATTTTTATTGTCACAGAATTATGAAGGTCCGGGGCTGTGTCATCTTGCTGTTGATGGAACAGGAAAACGCTTTGCTTTCGATACTTTCCCTGTTTGGAACGGGAAAAAATCGGGAATGGCGATCTACGCCGGCGAGACGGATGGGCAAATCAAGCCGTTAAATTTTAAGTATCTATTGAATTCAGGGCAAGTTTTCAACTCCCCGAAAGGACACGCACACGCCCATCCAATATTATCAACGGGAGGTGATGAAATTTTCTTTAACTCCGGATTCCACGGTCGATCACAGGCGTTTATTATAAAAAACATCCCGTGGGATGTACAATAATTGACAATGAATTTCTAAAATTGCGTGAGAGGCAAAGTTTTGTCAAAAACGAACATGTGCATACTGCAAAGGGAGAATTATGTATGCGCCGAAACACTTTAAGCTTCATATCCCCAATTATTTTTCTATCCGGTTTTTGTTCTTTGCTTTATCAAATGGCTTGGTTGCGGGAGCTTCGCCTTTTTTTTGGATTCTCCACAGCAGCCAACGCCGTAGTAGTAGCTGTTTTCATAAGTGGGCTGGGATTGGGTGGACTGCTGTTCGGGAAACGGGCCGACTACAACCCGGAGCCACTGTTTTTATTCGCTTACCTTGAGAGTGGCGTATCGATAACGGCGGCTTTGACGCCTTTTTTAATCTTCATTTCCAGGTTTGTGTATATCCATCTGGGAGGAACTTCGGCAATGGGGTTCACAGGCGGCACGATGATAAGGGTGCTTTTTTCGGCCATCATCCTCGGTGTTCCTACAATGCTAATGGGCGGACTTCTGCCTGTGGCTGCCTGTGCATGTGAGCAAAACCAGCAAGAACGGGCCAGAACCGCCTGGCTCTACGGGCTTAATACTTTGGGGGCCGTTACCGGTTGTATGACAGCCACTTTTTTTTTGTTGGAGGCATTTGGCAACAGACAGGTTATATGGCTTTCCTGCATGGTTAACTTATTCATAGCCATAACAGTCCGACTGTATGCCGGTTCTGGTTCAAAGGTTTCTGAAACTATAAAGGGAAAGACAGATAAAACAAGAAGTAAGGCGGATAGTTTACCTGATGGCCATTTACCGCGCGAGTTGGTCATTTTTGTGCTTTCAGCAGGTGCCGCCTTAGGCTTTTCATTTTTCCTCATGGAGTTGGTATGGTATCGGATGTTGACTCCACTTCTTGGCGGAACAGTTTATAGCTTCGGGCTGATTTTGGGCATCGTATTGCTGGGGGACGGTCTCGGCGGAGCATTCTATTCGCTGCTGCTGCGCAAGCGATCTCCATCTCTTTTTTCATTTTCGATAATGTGCCTGCTTCAATCGGCCGCAGTAGCTTTTCCTTTTATTCTTGGAGACCGCATCGCTCTGCTGGCACTGCTTTTGCGTCCTCTGAGCGCGCTGGGTTTTTCGGGCAACGTTCTCGGATGGCATTTGGTAACGCTTATTGTAGTATTCCCGGCATCATTTATTTCTGGGATTCAGTTTCCGCTGTTGATAGCTTTGTTGGGTAAGGGGCGCAGAAATGTTGGCCAACACGTGGGGATTGTTTATTTGTGGAATATAGGCGGTGCAGTTGCTGGCTCTCTATTGGGGGGATTGGCTATTTTGCCCCTGTTTACAGCTCCGGTGACATGGCAATTTGTTGTATGGTTGTTGATTTTTTTCGGGTTGATATCAGGTGTGATTGCCGCGAAGAGAG
>PUNP01000591.1 GCA_003551785.1 Candidatus Brocadiaceae bacterium
ATGCGCTTAGATTCCGTACATCATCATAAATATCAAAAATCAAAGGCTGGTAGCGTGACTCTATTGACCGCAGTACCAAGCTGGCAGTCATTTCTTCCACGGGGGCAAGCCCCGTGAGGGTTTGCCCCTTCGATGAGATTCGCTTCCCCCACGGGCCTTGTGCCCGTGGCTTGCATGACTGACTATCAGGTAAACACAACGTCAACAACAGGGAGACTCCACGGGGCTTGTCCCCGTGGTTATCATGATTAGCCTAAAAACACAATGAAGATACTAAAACTAAAACATTATTCGGACTTATGCAACTAAGCACTAGAGGGTTGGCCGAAAAGGCAGTAATGCATCAAGTGGAAAGTGTCTACCTTCATTTGTATATCAGCATTGCAATACAATCACTTAGAATTTTAAGGTTCAGGCTTTATGGCGGATGGAAAGAATTTACCGAGCGGTTTTTTCTCCGGCATCGTGAGTATAGTATGGTGCTTCGTCGTTGTGTTTGTTCTGCTCCTGCTTCCGGCCCGTTTTACCGCACCCGCACGATATGTCTATTTGGAACTTACCGGTGGCGTCAGCGGTGCGGTTTTCAACTTTTTAGGCGATGGCGCTGCCGCCGGCGGGACTTTACGTGATGCTTTGCTGCGTGAAGAGGCCGAACGAGCCGCTGAACAGTTGATTAAGGAACTGGAAAGCGAAAATGCCGCGCTCAGGGAGAACATAGCGCGCATTGAAGCGGGAATCAGCGAGTATCACGCTCTCGAGCGTGCAGAACCGGAATTAACTACACTCAATGCAGAAGTCATCGCCTATGACCCTGTCCCCGGCCGTAAGAGTATATCGATAGCCGCAGGCAAAATGCACGGTTTATCCGGCGGTGAGTTAATAACCGTCTCCGGTGCAGTCGCCGGTCAGGTAAAATTTGTCACCAGACGTTTTAGTCGAGTACGGCTTATTACAGACCCGGATTCCAGATTAGCCGTTCGCTCCAAGAAAACGCGTGAAATATTCGTGCTCAAAGGGACCGGAGCCTCGCGATGTGTGTTAGAGATGGTCGACAGAGACCGTACGGTTAGTGTCGGTGACCAATTACTCACTGTTTTGGATAAGCTCCCTAATGATGTCATTATCCCCGCCGGACTGCCGGTAGCTGAAGTAACCGCCGTAGATGCCGACCCGAAAAGGCCGCTGTTCTATAAAGTTGAAGCGGAACCTGCAGCGCCCTTGGAACGTATCGAACATGTGCTGATTCTGAAAAATAGTGAATAGCGGAAAAGCTTGGATTAAGAGGTTCTTACCAGTGAGCTCCGGGGAATTTGCTCTTTTTGAAGGATATCTTCGATGTCGGAGAGGAAGCGATGGGCGTCGGCGGCATAGCCGGCAGTGGCTTTTATCCCATGGCATTTAGCAGCCCAGTATCTGTTGAATGCGTGCATATATATCTCACGTATATACTTAGCAGTCATAGAGGCAAGAGCTACGGGTAAGGCGCGTGTGTCGGCTTTAACCTTAAAACCCACCCACATCACCTGTCGGCTGCCAGAGATGCGATAGACGGAACCTGTTTCGTCTTCCCGGATGATATCACAGGCTTGCTCGGGGAAGACATCCCGCAGGAGTTTACGATAATGAGTGCGTCCGCCGTGTCGATCGACCAGGACAAACCCTTCTTTACCTTTGCATAATTCCCAATACATTTGCAGCAATGCACCGCATTTTTGCCACAGCAGCATGGATTTATTTTGGGTCAGGGCGACCATATGATTGTATTCCTCGGTAAGCACGGGACAGACGTTCATGCAAACGGGATGCAAAGACGCCTCAGTGAGTGTGCTGATGAGTGTGGCGGTTTTCGTTTCAAGAGAGGCGGTGGTAGTAGAAAGAGGGAGAGATGTGTCAGGGGCGTCAGCGAACCATGGTTCGGAATTGTCGCTTTGGTGTGTATTCCGGGGGCGCAGGAAGTCGATTAATTTTCCGGCAGTGGAGCAGGAGTGCCTGAGTGCTTGAGCGAAGCAGAGGACAGATTCTTCAAGTGTTTTGAGACCTTTATTCTTCGAATAAGTGACTTTACTATCAGCAACGACCAATCTGCCGTCGGATTTTTTCACTGAATCAGTCAGTGCATCATCAAGCAGCTCCCAGAGGGCGCCTTCCCGGGGTTTAAAGGGAAGACTGAATGCTGTGCCTGCAATAACGAGCGGCCCCAGCAAAGGCCCGTAACCAGCTTCATCGATTCCGGCCCAAAGGTACATAAATAGATGGACTCAATTAGTGATTAAAAAAGATATTCAGTGTTCGTTTTTTTCAAACCTGATCATTAAAACATCCACAAAGTGAAGGACCTCCACTGATATCAATGCAGCATATGGCGCTTATAAGCGATTGTGGAGGCGACTCACTACAGAGGTTTGATCAATAGGATAATCCATTTTACGAATTATCAGGCTGTTCGTCAGATTCGTCATTGTTTTTTTCCTGATCCTGTGATTGCTGATCATTTTGCTCCTCTTTATCGTCCTGCTCATCAGTCTCTTCACCATCATCTTCGTCATCCACTATTTCATCATCGGGTTCATCATTATTATTACCGAGGAGGTCATCGAGAGAATATCCTCTCTGTCTTTCCTGTTCATCCTCCTCATCATCGTCATCATCATCATCTTGAGTTTTACCGAGCAGCTCATCGGCTCTTTTTCTTCCCTCCTCGGCTTCTTTTTTTCTACGTTTTCTTTCCTCTTCGGTTTCTTTTTCTTCACGTTCGGTGCGTTCTTCTTCCTCCTTGATTCTTTCTTTGGCTTGTTCTTGCACTTTTTCCCAGGCATCGGGTGGTCTTACCCCTTCCATACGGTATTCGAAATAAGGTTCTATGACGGCCATATCGGATTGTGTTCTTCTAAAAATTTCGAGCACTTCATCTTTCGAGAACCTATTACCGGGTTGTCCAACTGGTGGGAGCTCACCGGTTTCTCTTTTCGCTTCGCGTCTTTTCCCAAGCTCTCCGCCGGTACGATAATGGAAATAATAATGGCGCATAATTTCGCCGGGCAGTTGGGAGAAGACGGTATCGACTTCACTCGGTTCAAAGTGATTTCGATTGATCATCTCCCAGTAATCTTCAATAACATCGGCATAACCTTCACAGACTTCAAAGCTTCTTGCGATAGCTCGGGGTGGAATATCTTTATTAAACAGTTCGGCGTAGATATCAAAAAGATCCTTGA